>CAYWNG010000781.1:0-3113 GCA_964458685.1 uncultured Pirellulaceae bacterium | reverse complement strand
TTGGAAGTGACGCAAGCAAGCTAGCCGCGATCAACATCCCCAGCATCATCTTCGGCCCTGGCAGCATCGATCAAGCTCACGCCGCCGTTGAGTTCGTGGATTGCAATCAAGTCCAACTCGCAGCTCGCTTCTATCGCGAAGTCATGTTAAGCCAGTGGTAGCCGTAGGGTGTGGTTGAGGCACGAAACCCACCGGACAACGCCGTAGCCACCGCAGCCATGCGGTGGAGCGACGCAGCCATGCGGTGGCTACGGCGCAAGTGGAAGGTGGAGACCGCCCCGCAGATCAACATGAACACATCCACCGCCTAGCGATCTGGCAACGGTGGCAACGGTTCTGAGCAATACCGTAACGGCGCGGGGCTTGTTACGGCCTACAAATACTTACAACCCAAATCCAAATCATGAACGACCAAGAACTCACAGGCCGACTTCAATTCATACAAGTCGCCGAACGCCTGAAAAACACTCTTCGTAGCAGTCACACATCGGAAGGTCGTCAGGAAAGCGTCGCTGAACATACTTGGCGACTACTCCTGATGGCAATCACTTTCTCCGATTTGTTACCTAACATTGACCTTTTACGATTATTGAAGATTTGTATCCTGCACGACTTGGGCGAGGCCGTGGATGGAGATATTCCGGCACCATCTCAAGTTGGCAACAACTCCAAGTCTGACAAAGAACGCCGCGATTTTGAATCGTTGCTGAGTCCCCTACCAGTTCATATTCGGACTGAGTTTCTATCGCTTTGGGATGATTATGAATATGTTCAGTCTGAAGAAGCTCACGTTGCAAAGGCGCTCGACAAACTTGAAACACTAGTGCAACACAATCAGGGCAATAATCCACCTGAGTTCGACTACAGTTTCAACTTGGACTACGGTAAGCGATACACAGACGCTGTGCCGCTCGCCGCAAAGATTCGTAGCTTGGTAGACTTGGATACAGCTCGGCGTGCAAAATCTGATTGAAGGCAAAAATTGAGGAAGATCGAATGGACGTCACAATTCAGCAACTGATGAACCACCACAATAGACTACCGATTGACGCCTATAACTGGGCCTGCGATCTGCTCGCCAACGGATATGACGCTCCCATACTTACTGATATGATTCGGATGGGAACCGTCGAAGCCATGCCACCCGAGATGATCGATCAGATTTTGACGATGATTGATCATGAAGACATGAAGGTCTATCCCAATCTACGTCGTCACTACGAAGGACAACTCATTCAGGAATACCTTAAAGGCAACTTAGATGGGCGGTTATTGATTCAGCAATGTTGTGATCTCTACGCGGGAGATTACTCGCTCGATCCTGTATCATGCCGATTCTGGAGTGCGATTGCTGACGACGCCGACATGCATGGAGGTCAATGGTGTATTGAATTCAAGTTTAACATCGGCGATTTCGATCAGGTCCTGCGATCGGCCCTCATCAGTCACCACAGGCCAAATGCGGACTCTGTAACAACGAAATGATGCAACTTCCAAGTGGGGCATTGGGTACCACCTCTAAAGTATTGTTCGCATCAGATAACAACGAGTGTTTTGCGATTACCTCCACTCTCTATTGCAGTTCATTCACCAAGCTCTTAAAATAACACCACGCGATGCCTAATCCGTCAGTTTGCAAAAACGCTGCGGAGCGGGGGAACCAAATGCAGTCTTGTACTGCCGGGGCTCAGGTGATTTCACCGGGATTATTCCGATCCTAGCCCGTCAGCTAACCTCGTCGGCCGATAACAAGATGGTCTTGTTGTCCTGGAAAACCAAGCTTCATGTCAATGAGCTTGTTCACGCGTTCTATCCTAATGGGATTCTTGCTAACGCATGATTTAACTGTGCCGCGAGCTATCGCGCTCGATCTAACCGTTCTTTAAGAGCTGGTCGTTTGTTCGACGATTTACCATTCTTGCTCAGACTATTGAATACAGCCTGCGCATGTGTAGCTTCGTACAAACATACCAGCCCTTGACGAAACGCTCTTAATTGCCGCGAATGTGAGCAGCCGGAGTCCTGCATCTAAAAGGGTGCTCGTATGTTTACTAGTTGGTTTGTGGGACTTTCGATCTTCGATGGTCCATCCTCGATTCTGTTCCTTCTTGCGACTTTGGGTGTTGTCGCGCTGCTCACGCTCTGGCTGATGTTCCGTTACATCCCGAACAACAAAGTTGGGGTCGTGGAAAAGCTATGGTCGTCGACCGGTTCTGTCAGTGAGGGACGGATCATCGCGCTGAACTCCGAAGCTGGCTTCCAAGCTGAACTGCTTCGCGGTGGTATTCACTTCGGCTACTGGAGATGGCAATATCGCGTGCACAGCGCGCCGTTGGTGACCATCTCACAAGGAAACATCGGTTACGTCTACGCTCGGGACGGTGAGCCTTTGCCGCCCTCGCAGGTATTGGCTCGTCACGTCGATTCCAATTCGTTTCAAGACGCTCGTGGGTTCTTAGTGGGTACAAACGAATGCAACGGCATCCGTGGTCAACGCGGACGACAACGCACTATTTTGCGCGAAGGCGTTTATGCGATAAACCCAGCTCTGTTCGTGGCAATTACCGACGAACGCGTCTATTCACTCTCGGCCATTCACTCATACAAGGAGTGTCAGATCCTTGAACAGTATCGACGAGAATTAGCCGAACTCGACGGCTTCACGCCTGTGATCATCGGCGGTTCTAACAGAGCCACCAGCGAAGCACAGGAGGGCTCAGCTAATCAGGGCTCATCGCACACATCATCGCAAGGCTCGTTTGGCAGCGATGAATTAGGAGTTGTCACGGTACACGATGGTCCCTCGTTAACTACTGGCGAGATCATTGCACCGGTTGTTGGCCATAGCCCAGGTGAACCGAACTATCACAACAACTTTCAAGATCCTGAAGCCTTCCTATTGGCCGGTGGTCGTCGCGGTCGCCAATATGCGACCCTGACCGACGGTACTTACTTCGTTAACCGTTGGTTCGCGACTGTGGAGAAGCTTCCCAAGACTGTTGTTCCGATAGGCTCGGTGGGAGTCGTAGTTAGTTACGTCGGTCGCAGCGGCTCAGACCTCTCGGGCAAGTTGTTCCGTCACGGCGAACAGGTCGCCCTTGGAGAAAAAGGGG
>CAYWNG010000780.1:0-3114 GCA_964458685.1 uncultured Pirellulaceae bacterium | reverse complement strand
AGGTGTAAGGTGTAAGGTGTAAGGTGTAAGGTGTAAGGTGTAAGGTGTAAGGTGTGCTCAGAATCGTTCACAGTTTCTTTAATCCCACCCGCTTGCCCGGTCGGTATTTTAGGTTTCAAGCTACGATCCACTGGCACGAAAAGAGAATTGGTTTTGCATCTCCACCAACTAGCACGAAGCCTAACAATCTACTGGGCAAGCCAGTAGGATTCAGAACAGCTCATTACTCCTTACACCTTACACCTTACACCTCATTCCTCAAGCCTCAAGCCTCATTCCTCAAGCCTGCTCCCATGACTAAGTCTGCATTTATAACTGGAGTTACGGGGCAAGACGGCTCTTATCTATGCGAGTTGCTGCTCGAAAAGGGCTACACCGTTCATGGACTGGTGCGGCGATCCAGCAATACAGTTCGGTTAAGGCTCGACCATTTGACCAGCGACGAAGGAATTTACGGCAAGCGATTCTTTCTTCATTACGCTGATCTAGATGACATCACAACGCTTCGTAGACTCTTGCAGAAGACCCAGCCCGACGAACTCTACCACTTAGCCGGACAAAGTCACGTGGGTTTGAGTTTTGACATACCGGAGTCGACCTGCGAGTTCACGGCGATGGGAACGCTTCGACTGCTTGAAATCCTTCGAGACATGAATCCACGGCCAAAGTTCCTTCACGCCAGCAGCAGCGAAATCTTTGGCCGCCCCGCGTTAGCTCCGCAAGACGAGACAACTCCGTTCAATCCTGTAACGCCCTACGGTGTTGCCAAAGCCTTTGCAACACAAATGGTATGCGTCTACCGAGAAGCTCACGGCTTTTTCGCCTGCAACGCAATTTGCTACAACCACGAATCACCAAGGCGCGGCGAGTCCTTTGTGACACGCAAGATTGCCAAGGCTGCGGTTGCGATTTCTCAAAAAAAGCAAGAGACACTGGTGCTGGGAAACATCGATGCCAAAAGAGACTGGGGATACGCTCCAGATTATGTCGATGCAATGTGGCGAATGCTACAGCAGCCCAGCCCCGATGATTTTGTAATTGCGACGGGCAAAGAACATTCGGTACGAGATTTTTTGGAGGCCTGTTTCCAAGCGGTGGGGCTGAATTGGACAGATCACATTAGGTTTGACCCGAAATTCATGAGGCCCAATGAGGTTTCCAACTTGGTAGGCAATCCTATCAAGGCCAGAACCAAGCTCGATTGGCAAACAGCGAGCGACCTCAAGACAATTGCCGCGATGATGATCGCCGCCGAGCGCCCGTAGCAGTGGATCACTCATGATCGTTCACAGTGTCCTTAATCCCACCGGCTTGCCCGGTCGGTACTTTAGGCTGTAAGCTACAGGCCGTCCGCTGTCTTCAGCCGCGAAGCGGCGCAACAAATCAGCCCAGGGCAACGCCCTGGGACCAATCGCCCCAAGAAACAACATGCAAAATGGCTCCGCCATTTTGCCCGCCGCCTCGCGGTCTGACGTTGATCGCGTTACTATTCCCTCAGGGCGTTGCCCTGGGCTGATTTGTCATGCCACTTCGTGGCGGAAAATCCCAAGTGTTCTTCTCACACCTTAACCCTTAAAAAACAGCGGACGGCACACGGAGTGTGCCTGCTACTAACCTCCATGATTGCAATTATCGGCTTAGGCTATGTAGGGCTTCCCTTGGCACTGCAGTTCGTCCGTAGTGGCTGTCGCGTACTCGGGCTGGACATCGACCAATCCAAAGTCGACTCGATTCACGCAGGGAAGAGCTACATACATCACATTGCCAGTTCCGGCATCGCCTCGGCCGTGTCGTCGGGCTTGTTCTCAGCCAGCACAGACTTTTCGCTGATTGCTCAATGTGAAGCGGTGATCATCTGTGTCCCCACACCGCTCGGAAAGAACCGCGAGCCCGACATCTCCTACGTCCTCAACACCGGCCGCGCCATCGCTCCCCACATCCCCAGTGTGCCACGTCCCTCCGCCGACGTCTCCCCCTCTTCTTCTTCCTCCAGTGTGCCACGTCGCTCCGTCGACGTCTCTTCCTCTTCCTCTTCCTCTTCCTCTTCACTCCAGTCTCCAGCCTCCAGCCTCACACCTGCCCCTCCACCCCTCAAGCCTGTCTTAATCGTCCTCGAATCCACTACCTATCCAGGAACAACCGACGAAGACCTTTTGAAGGTTCTCGAGCAAGGTTCGGGCCTCAAGGCTGGCATCGACTTCCATCTAGCCTTTTCACCCGAGCGAGAGGATCCGGGCAATCCAGACAGCAAGGTCGCCAAGATTCCCAAGGTTGTCGGTGGACTGACGCCCGAGTGCCTGCAGCGAGCCGTTGAACTCTACAGCCGAGCGGTCGAAAAGGTTGTGCCGGTGAGCAGTTGTCGAGCCGCCGAGGCCACGAAGCTGCTTGAGAACATCTTTCGCAGCATCAACATCGCGTTGGTCAATGAGCTGAAAGTCGTCTACGAAAAGATGGGCATCGACATTTGGGAAGTCATCGACGCAGCCAAGACCAAGCCCTTTGGCTTCATGCCCTTTTATCCCGGTCCAGGTTTGGGCGGTCACTGCATACCCATCGATCCTTTTTATTTGACCTGGAAGGCTCGCGAATACGGACAAGCGACGCGGTTTATCGAATTGGCCGGCGAGATCAACACGGCGATGCCTCAGTATGTTGTTTCGCGGCTGATGGAGGCTCTTAATGCACGCCGCAAGCCGCTCAATGGCAGCCGCGTATTGATTGTTGGTCTAGCCTACAAAGCCAACGTCGACGACGATCGCGAATCGCCATCGTATGTGCTCATGGATCTTTTAAAGGCCTCCGGTGCCGAGCTTTCCTATTACGACCCCTATGTCCCCGTCATCAAGCCCACGCGCGAGCATCCGCATTGGGCCGGCACGAAGAGCGTTAGCTGGAATCGCGAAACCCTCGAATCCTTTGACGCCGTGCTCATATCCACAGCGCATGCCAACGTCGACTACCAGCAGCTTGTCCAATGGTCGCAGCTCATCATCGACACCCGCAACGCCACTCGCCCCTGGCAACCCAACCCCAAGATCGAGCAGGCTTGAGACTGGAGGCTTGAGACTTGAGACTTGAGACTTGAGACTTGAGACTTGAGACTTGAGGCTTGAG
>CAYWNG010000779.1:0-3120 GCA_964458685.1 uncultured Pirellulaceae bacterium | reverse complement strand
GATCGGCGCTATCACTCCCGTAACTCACTCGCTGCCAACGATCACTGGCAACGCCGTCAGCATGATCGCTGGTGGAAACACTTTGGTTGTCAATCCACACCCCAGCGGTCGCAAGGTAGCCGCGGAAGGCGTTCGACGCTTCAACCAAGCGATCTACGAAGATATCGGCATCGACAATCTGATCTGCTTGATCACTGAACCATCGCTCGAATCGGCAAGTGCGATTTTCAAGAGCCGCGATGTTTCGCTGATCTGCGTTACCGGCGGTCCTGCTGTAGCACGAGCTGCACTCAACAGCGGCAAACGAGCGATTGTGGCTGGCCCCGGCAATCCACCCGTGGTTGTCGATGAGACTGCCGACTTAGATCGAGCAGCTCGTTGCATCATCCAAGGCGCGTCGTACGACAATAACCTGCTTTGCATCGCTGAAAAGGAAGTCTTCGTTGTCGATTCCGTGTTCGATGCAATGATGGCAGCGATGGAACGAGCCGGAGCAGTGCGATTGAACTCAGCTCAGATCGATCGACTGACCGCGGCCGCATTCCAAGAGGTTGGCGACGACAAGCACCTTGCTCCTACCAAAGATCTGTTGGGACAAGACGCAGCCAAACTTGCTGCGGCGGCCGGTGTGAACGTTCACGCCGAAGTTGAATTGCTGTTCGGCGAGACTAAAGCCGAGCATCCGTTTGTGTCCGTCGAGCAGATGATGCCGTTTGTGCCATTTGTTCGTTGCCGCGACGTGAATCAAGCAATTGAATTGGCCAAGCACTACGAACATGGTTACCGCCACACCAGCATCATTCATTCTCGCAACGTCAACAACATGACGAAGATGGCGCGAGCCCTGGATACAACGCTGTTTATCAAGAATGGTCCCTGTATGGCAGGGCTGGGCTTGGGTGGTGAAGGCTATCCGTCATTTTCGATCGCGGGTCCAACTGGGGAAGGCGTTACAACGCCTCTGACCTTTACCCGCGAACGTCGTTGCAGCTTGATTGATGACCTGTGGATTCTCGGTGGTCCGCAATCGTAAAGCTGATCGCACGCTGCGGATAACTTCCGTTCAGAACCAATTCGCTCAAAACAGTAATCTTTTTCCATAGTCGAAGTCACAACCAACCATGCAAGAAGCACTCGTCATCGGACACGCTCATTCCACGGTGAAGCATAAAACGCTTCAGTCGTTGAAGCTGCTGGTGACTCAGCCTCTTCAGTCCGACGGCGTCTCGGCGGATGGAGCTCCAACGCTGGCTGTCGACATTTTGGGAGCAGGTGCGGGAGATCGCGTGATTTTGACGAGCGATGGAGCTGCAATTCGCGAAGTGTTTGGCGTCCAGAACTCGCCGATTCGCTGGGCTGTGATGGGAATCGTGGACGAGAAACGACAGTAGTTCAACTAACCAGGCTCGAATACACAGGTTGCTCGGCAACTCGACAGCAACTCGAAGAAACAAGTACGAAACCAAAAGCCAAAATGTCCTTACCCAGTCAAGAAATTGAATCCATCGTACGCATGGTCATCGACCGTTTGCGTGATGGTCTATTGACGTCGGGAGAGGTGACATCAGCAACGCCAACAGCGATCGTATCAACGGCCAAGACAACGACTCCAGCAGCTCCAACTTCACCTGGAACACTGGTGATCGAAGACAGCGTGATAACGTTGCAGTCCTTGGGGGATCGGCTGAGTGGTGTGACGACGCTACAGGTTTCCAAGCGATCCGTTGTCACGCCTGCGGTTCATGACGAACTTCGTAAGCGAAAAATCAAACTGGTTCGCGGAACAACCAACGCGGCAACGCCGAGCACGAATACATCGTCGTCGAATCTAGCGGCAACGAATACAACAACCAACAGTTCAAGCAAGTCCGCCGTCACCATGAACGTGATCGCCAGCGATGCCAAGCTGAAGGTCGTTCGCGGAGTCAACAAGCTTATCGCCGTACAATCGATCGTCGACCATGTAGACACAGACAAGCTGGCGTCGAGTCTGACTATGGGCAATACCAGGACACTTTGGTGCTCTGCCCTGCCCTTCGCTGCTGCGGTTTCGCTGGCCAGTCAAGCTCCACGACTGCGGTCGATCACACTTTCGCAAGCGGCTGACCTGCAACGTGCCGTTCGCGAGGCTAATCCGCACGTAATTGTCGTCGACGAAAAGCACTGGACCAGCTTTCAAGTCGCCCGATTGGTTCAAGCTTGGTCACAAATTTCAGTTCAAGGAGGTGTCGCATGAAGATCCATAAAGTGATCGGAAGCGTCACGTTAGCGCGATGCCACCCTTGCTACCAAGGCACACGACTGCTGGCAACCGAACCGCTCGAACAGTCCACGCTCACAGGCAAGCCAACAGCCGAGCCCGATTTGGTTGCCGTGTGGGATGACTTAGGTGCGGGCGTAGGCAACTTGATCGCTGTTAGCGACGGTGCGGAAGCCGCTCAGCCCTTTAAGCCAGACCTCAAGGCTGTCGACGCGTATTGCTCGGCAATCCTCGACGAAGTGCACATCGATCGACGAGCACTCAAAAAGCTCAAACTCAGTTAACTCAACCGAAACTTACTAATTCAACCACGGGACTTTACGTTTACCTGGACAAGAGAGTTCAATAACTATGCTGAACGTTCACAAGATCAAGCAAGACATCTGCGATATCGGACAACGAATCTACAACAAAGGATTTGCTGCGGCCAACGATGGAAACATCACCGTCCGAATCAGCGACAACGAAGTGCTGTGCACACCGACTATGCACTCCAAGGGCTTTCTAAAGCCTGACGATATCTGCACGATCGATATGACTGGCAAGCAGATTGCCGGACGTCGCAAGCGAAGTAGCGAAGCCTTGCTGCACTTGGAAATCTACAAGCAACGCGCCGACATCAAGTCGGTTGTACACTGCCATCCGCCGCACGCGACAGCGTTTGCCGTAGCTCGTGAACCGATTCCTCAATGCGTTCTTCCCGAAGTCGAAGTCTTCCTTGGCGACGTGCCAATCACCAAGTACGAAACACCTGGTGGACAAGCGTTTGCCGATACGATCATTCCGTTTGTGAGCAAGTGTAATGTGATGATTCTTGCGAACCACGGTACGGTTAGCTTCGGCGAAGACGTAGAGAAGGC
>CAYWNG010000778.1:0-3132 GCA_964458685.1 uncultured Pirellulaceae bacterium | reverse complement strand
CGCCACCGTTGCTTGCGGCGCTACTACTTGATTTTGCCATGCCCTACGGCAAACTAACTGGCAAGGAGCGGGTCCTTGATCCAGCCTGCGGTTCCGGAGTCTTTCTCGTTGGTGCGTTTCGCCGACTGGTCAATACATGGCGAGCGAAAAACAAATGGGCACAGCCCACCGTCGACAACCTAAAGTCGATACTTCGAAATCAGATCTTTGGAGTCGAACTGGATCCTACCGCAGTCGACCTGACCGCCTTCAGTTTAGCTTTGGCCGTGTGCGATTCATTGCAACCCAATGTGATTTGGAACGAATTGCGATTCGATCGCCTGCGCGATCAGAATCTCTTTGAAGACGATTTTTTCAATTTCGCGATCGCCGATGTTGAAGGCTCGGAAAAGTCCCTCGGCAAATTTGATGTGGTAATAGGGAACCCTCCCTTTAAATCCGAGTTCTCCGAACCAGCCAAACGCATCAATAAACAATTTGCTGGAGAGCGAGGGTCGATACCTGACAAGCAGATTGCTTACCTGTTTCTCGATCAAGCGTTACGGACCAAGTCGGAAAGCGGCATTGCGTGCCTGATTCAGCCATCGGGATTCTTGTACAACGTCCAAGCTCATCCGTTTCGCATAGCGATGGCCAAATCGGGAAGTTTATCGACCATTCTTGACTTTACGTCGATTCGCGGATTGTTTGGCAGATCCGGTTCCGATCCCAAAACCGTTGCGGTACTGGCTGAGCCAACGCTAGGTACAAGAATTCGCCATCTTACATTTCGCCGCACGTACGAAACAACGCAACGAGTCGCCTTTGAACTCGATCATTATGATAGAAATGCTCTAAGCACCGATGAGGTGATTGAAAACGCACAGGCAGCAAGACCAAACCTATTGGGCGGCGGCCGGTTGAATGTTTGCTTGAAAAATATTCGTGAATCGGAACGACTTGACGAGTTTGTTAAACGTCAAGGATGGATAATGGGTGAGGGCTTCATGGAGGGAAAAGCAGGCGAAAATCCTGGGGAGCATTTAACTGGGAAACCGTTCCTTCCGTCAGAAGCACTCACGGCGGAAGGAATTGATGAGACAAAGATTACTACGGTCAACCAAACCCGCTTTCAATGGCCCAGAAATCCGGCATTGTTTGAACCGCCGCTCATCTTAATTCGTGAGAATCAAGATTTGCCAATAGCCTATTGGGATAAAAGCAACCTCACCTACAAGAACAAGATCGTTGGAATACGCGCTCCCATGGCTGACGCTAAGAAGCTAAGGCAGTTGTACAGCTATGTGCTCGAAAACATTGAATTTCTCCGCTTTTGTGCTGCGATCAACGGTTCGCAAGCAATGGTTGGCAAGGCGACAACGCTTCTACAGGGAGACATCGAAGCGCTGCCCGTAAAGGTTGATAGTGAATTGCTCTTTGCTTTCTGGGAACGAGTTTTGATTCATGATACCATTGTTCATATGGCTGACTACGTACGGCTTGGTCAGAATTCTCCCCTCTTAAGTTCCACCGCCGTCGCGGAAAACGTTCTTGCTTACTCTAGTACATACTGCCGCATGCTCGGAAGCATCTATGACAATCTGCGAGCAGCAGAGCCTGTTTTTCTGGATGGCTTGATTTGCCAACCTTTTTATTTCGGAGACGAACCATCGATCGATTGGCTTGGGCCAGATTGTGGCGAACAATTGCAAAGCTTGGTGTTCGACTCGGCTCTTGAGTCGTTGCGAACCATTCGTGTCGTACGAATCTATCACGAGAACGTGATCTTCATTGTCAAACCCGATCGCTTGCGTTACTGGATTCGCTCTACAGCGATCCGTGATGCCGACGACACCTTGGTCGAACTTCAGCAGCAAGGGTATTGAGCGTGAGCGACAGCGTATCAATGTTCGGTCGAATCACGCATGGCCCCAAGCAGGGATCGATAGTCGACAAAACGTTGGAGTTTGTGTATTCGCAACTTCCCATTTGGCGTGACAAGCCTCATCGGGAAGCTCAGGAGAGCGAAGAAGCTCTCAACGCTCAACTGTGCAAGCATCTCAATGCTGCCGCGCGACGAGAGAATTTCTCAATGGCACACTTCCATCATGAAGAACGCCAAGGCGACCGAAGACGAGTCGACCTTTCGGCGCAGCCTATCGACGAAGCAATCATCGCTGGTAGAGCATATCAAGACGATCAACCGTTCCTCGTTTTCGAATGCAAGCGATTGCCCGCAGACAGAAAAAGTCGCGAACGAGAATATGTGACCGGCGGCAATAGTAACGGTGGCATTCAGCGATTCAAGCTTGGATTGCATGGAGCGACACTATCGCGTGCAGCGATGATTGCTTACGTACAGAAATCGACTTGTTCCGAATGGCTAGTTAAGATCAATGATTGGATTAAGGAGTTAGCAAGATCAACGACAAGTTGGACTGACACCGAGCAACTCACGATAAGCCAAGATTGTCTAACCCAACGTTCGTTACGATTGGTGTCAAATCATTCCCGCATCAGCAGTATCGCAGCCAATATTGAATTGACGCATTTGTGGGTTGAAATGTAGATCCTCCTCCATACTACTCATTCCATACCATTACTTCGGTAACACCGCTGCGGGCCTTTCCATTGTGGGTGAAGAGAATCCGTACTTTGCTCGAGGTGACGGGTGTGAACTTGGCTGAGTTCCATTGACTGCCGGTCGGTTTTTGAGGACTGCGAGTAAGGCTCTCGACTGGTTTCCACGCGTTCTGCTGCCATGTCTGAATCTCGTACTCGGTCGGCGGTTGCACTCCACCGCGGTCATCATAAATGGCCAGCTCAATACGTCGAAACTCGGTCGGTGTTCCAAAATCGATTTCCAGCCAATCCTTTTCGTTGGGCGATTCATAACTGGTCCAACGATTGGTCGGCGTTGGCAGAAAGTTCGTAACGCCATCAATGGCTGAACGAGGTACTCCACCGAATCGATCGTGATGGCTTGCCGTCGCAACAGGAAATTTTTTACTGCCGTCATTGTACGCTAGGTTACCAGCAGGATGCGGCAATTGCTCTAAAGGCAATTTTGCATTCCCCCAAACCTCCAGTTCGGTTAATCCGCTGCGGAACTTTCCATCATGCACTAACGTGATGCGAAGCTTCGAGGTTACA
>CAYWNG010000777.1:0-3135 GCA_964458685.1 uncultured Pirellulaceae bacterium | reverse complement strand
TCCGCTGACAACAGCCATGTATTGCCAGTCGATCGTCGCCCGCGAACTAGATCGACTCGCGCGTTAATCAGCCATTGATTCGCGGTAACGTAATCGGCATCGCTAACGAAACACGCTGCCAAGTTGTAGGAAGCAGATCCCGACTCGTAGGGATCGTCAATCGCCCACGCGCGAAGCAAAGCGCTGCGATAGTCCTTTGTAGCACTCGCCGTTAGCCCCTCACGGTAGGCTTCGTGCGCATCTTCGACATGATTGACCAACACGGCGTCTGGCTCGGCCAAGTACTTCGGCGTCGACTTACAGCCGGACTGTGCCAACAATACCAGACTCAACAACGCCATAGTTCCCAAGGCTTGATTCACGCCGCTCGAACGATCTAAGACCTTTCGAGCCACGACGTTTCGTGCCGCGACCTTTCGCCAACTCAGTAATCGAGCTAAACAAAACGGCATCATGGCGATCCTCCGGTTCGAATGGAGGACGGCGGCACTTGGCGAACTCCCGAGGAATCCGTTCGCACATTTCGCAGTAGCCAATGGGAACGAATTTCATTGACCATATCCTGAGTATCATCCACGGTCCGATTCACGCCATCGACGGTATCGGGCAATCCGTCCGCAGTACCGCGTAAAGAGCTTACCAACTCCCGCGACTCGGTAGTCAATTTCAGAATCTGCGTTAGTGCTTGACGCATCTCCTTAAGTGTCTGAGCAACGTCGGCATTGGTCCTGTCCGTCTTGGTATCTAAGTTCTCTGCGGTCTTAGCCAAACTGCGAGACGCTGCAGCAGCCTCATCAGACGATTCTTTAAGCGCATTGAGCGTCGACGGCACATCCTCTTTGGCCAGGGTCGAAATCAACAACGTCAGCTCGGCTAGTTGACGCGATAACTCAGTGGTCCTCGCTCGCAACTCTTCACTCGTGTTTGCAATCGAGTTGAAGGCTACCTTGCCTTCATCTGCTGCAGGCGCAAACGAATTTTGTACGCTACTACGAAACTGGTCGGATGCCGCGCGGACGCTTTCAAGAGTCGGCGTCAAATTTGTCTCGATTTCGCCGATGGAGTTACTGGCTTTGGAAACGTCGGTCGCAATCTGCTCAACGCGATCCACTTCACCGGAAGCCAATCGAATCGGGACCTTCGGATCTAGCGGTCGTGGCTCCGAGCGATCCGCCGAGGCCTGGCGCTTGATGCGGACATAGACCGCGCCGACGCCAAAACGACGTTCGAGCGAAAAAACGGAATCGGTCGTAATCAGGTTCGCGTACTTTGGTTCAATGCCCAGACCAATCGTCACTTGATCTCCAGCATCGGCATATTCTAACGAGCTAACTTCGCCAATTCGCTTGCCCAAGATCACCACGTCGGTCCCGGTTCGTAAGTCCGAGGCCTCCTTTTCAGTCATGCTGGCGACTGTGTAGTTCACAGGCTTGACTAGAATTCCACTGTCGCGAGTCACTGCTACAGCAACCACCATCACGAGTGCCAGCAGTAACAATAGGAACACGCCAACAATTTGATTGGCATAACGCAATCGGTATGGCTCGTTTTGCATTTTAAGCTACCCCGCCGTTTACCAGCATATTGTTGTTGGAAATCTTCCACGAACGATACTCGACCGAACCTGGAAGATCGCTCAGTGGCCTATCTGTGAACCACAGAACAGCCGTCCCAGACTGGCATTGTTGAACAATCGCGGTGGTAAGATCCTTGCGAATCTCTTTGGGAATGCCTTTGAATGGCCGTTCCAGTAGCAACACCAGCGGATCGTTGATCATTGCTCGAATCAATTGTGAAATCTGTAGGATGTGCTCCTGAACAAACGCTGGTCGACTTTTGAGAGACCGCTTAACCTCTCCGGCGTACTGACCCGAGAGTCGTTCGATCCAATGCTCGAGCTTTTGTTGAATAGTTTTCGCGCGAATCCGCTGATGCAAAGGTGCCAACCGGATGTTCTCTCCGATGGTTAAGTTTTGAATCCAAGCTGGTCCACCAAAGACTCGACCAATTCGAGAGCGAATTTTAAATACGCTTTCATACTGGCTCGTCAACCAATCCACGCCCCAAGTTCGGATCGTACCTTGAGTGGGCGTGCGAAGCCCAACAACTAACTCGATGAACTCGTGCGGATTCTGCTGCTGATCGAGATACACTTCGACCAATTGTTTAGATGATACTGTCGAGCTAAAGTTCTCCAAGTTCAGCGAGTTTGGCTTGAGCGAATTGTAGCTCACCGAGCTGAGTTCGATCGCTAGTGGCGATTGCGGTGCAGACTCTTTTTTTTGTGGGGCTTCTTGTATCATGGCTCATCCAATCTTGAATACGAGAAGCTTACGGTAGAAGACAATCGACAAAATCGCCGAGATAACGAAGACGCTTGTCAGCGCTTGAATGCCGACTCGACTAGTCACGAACGGCACGTCGGTAACAGCGCCGCGGATGCTCAGACCTGTGATGCAACAGATGGCTCCCGCAAAAGCACCGGCGACAATTGTCTTGGATAAAAAGAAGACGCCATCCTCGAAATTGATACCGCGCGAGACTTCGCCAAAAAAGTCGCTCCATGGCATCGTAATCACATCCATGATGCGGCCTACGGAGTAGCCTGTGACCAGCATCGTCAATGCAATGATGATCGAGAGGCAAAAGACACTGAGTACCACAGCCAAGATACGCGGCATGACTAGGTAGGTCATGGGATCTACGCCTTGCGAATCTAGAATCTCGATCTCACCGCCGGCTCGCATCGATGCTAGCTCAGTGCCGATAGCAATGCCGCTCCGACCGATCACTACCAGGCATGCTAATAGTGGCGAGAGCTCGCGGACAATGACTTGCCAAATCACAGGAGCCATTACTTCAGGCGTACCGCCTACCATATCTAACCAGATCGCAGCTTGAACGATCAGCAAGACACCAAACACTGCTGCAAATCGCAGGGATGCAGGGATGGAATCCACTGCAGTGAACAGGACTTGTCGCGAAAAGCTGCGTCGAACCGGTAATGTCCAGCTACTGCGACGCACGGCCAAATAAGCTGTGGCCCAAAGGATTGCGAAGATGCCAGCAATACCCATGAATCTGCCGAGGAAGAAGCTTCCAATCCAGCTCGCGAACCAAATGATGGGTTTGCAA
>CAYWNG010000776.1:0-3138 GCA_964458685.1 uncultured Pirellulaceae bacterium | reverse complement strand
CGAAGGTCAACTCGTCAATGGCATGGGCGCTGGAGTCATCGTCGACTCACGCGGTTACATCCTTACGAATCAACATGTTGTGCAAGATGTTTCGAAAATCGAAGTTACCTTGCATGATGGAACGCAACTTATCGGCCGCTTGATCGATCGAGACGCGGAAACCGATTTAGCTTTAATCAAAGTCGATCCGAAACGAAAACTTCCCGTGATTCGCTGCGGCACTTCGTCGGATTTGATGCGCGGTGAGCATGTGATTGCCATCGGGAATCCGTATGGCTACCATCACAGCGTAACCGAAGGCATTATCAGCGCGCTCCATCGTGACATTCCAGTCAATGGAGTTCAAGAATATCCCGACTTGATCCAGACAGATGCGAGCATCAACCCTGGTAACTCAGGTGGGCCACTTTTGAATTCTGACGGTGAGATGATTGGTATCAATGCAGCAGTTCGCATTGGTGCCCAAGGGATTGGCTTTGCGATTCCAGTCGACCGCGCTATCGACATCGCCGCTCGCATGGTGGCAAACCACCGACGCAATCGAATTGAAGGTTCACTGGAAGTGGAGACCGTCTATTCGAAGGGCGAGTCACGTCTAAAAATTGTTTCGGCAAGCGGAAATAAAGATCTTGGTCGCGGTGACATCGTGACGAAGATCAATGGTCAAGTGATCAAGAACCGATTGGATTACGAACTGGCGATGATCGACGTCGCGCCCAACAGTGAAATCGAACTGGAATACTCAAAGGATGGCGTTACATCAAAGACCAAACTAGCTAGTCGAAGTTCGCAAGGCTCTCGCACGCAACTTGTATCAAACTCATCCACCAAAGTAACCGCTGCTACATCCGCAGAGGCCGCTTACAACTTGATTGGATTGCGTTTGGAAGTAGCCGATGCAGCTAAGGTACGAGCGATTGATGCAAGTTACAAAGGTGGCCTGAGAGTCATCGCGGTGAAACCCAATAGTCCTGCCTTCAATGCGCAGATCAAGACTGGTGACGTGCTTGTCGGCTTGCTCGACTGGCAAACTCCAAACTGGGAAGATCTGGCATACATACTCAACTCGAACGAGTTGAAAGAAAGTGCGTCGCCCAAGTTCCACATTATGCGCGGCCCCGAACTGTTCTGGGGCAACTTCGAAATCGGCACTCGTCGCATACGCTAGTGCTTCTCACGCTGCTTAAGCGTGCTCTCAATACATGAAGAGATTTCCAGGAGGGACAGGGAGGGGAGATGCAACGCATCTCCCCTCTATGGCCTGGACTAGCTAAGCGGTACCGGCGCAAGCCGTCCGGTGTTTTAGTTATGTCTCTTTCTTCCATGCTGGGGACACAATGTCATCCGTGGGAAGAAGCGAGTTTTTCCCACGGATGAATCGCGGGCATCCGCCCAGTGTCGACAAAGCGAGATCGTGAAACTCACTTGAAGGTCACCTAGTCCCGAGCGGGCGAGGACGCCCGCGCTCCGAAAATCCGATCAACCACTTTGGCTAGCTCTAAGATTAGATGGATAATCAACATTTAATCGCAACGCGTATTCGCAAAGGCTCAAGGGCGTTTGGCTGAGTTTACTCGAGGAATACAAACTCATTTGCATTCATCACAGCGCGACACAACTCTGACAAGGATCGGCTCTTGAGGAATTCTTCAGCGATAGCCTTTTCCTCTGTAGTTGGTTTTCGCAACAGTGCCATTACGAATACTGCATCAACTTGTCGATCTAACTGGCTTCCATGCCGGGCTTCAACCAAAGTAGCCATTGCCTGCGCTGCTTGTGCCATCTCAGTTCCATTGAGTAGAGTTAACGCTTGAGGAGCAACCAACGATGCCTCGCGCCGCGCACATGAAACGGAATTGTCGGGCAGGTCAAATGTTTCCATAAACGGTAGGCGGACCGTTCTCTTTTGCACTAGGTACAAACTTCGAATGGATTGCTCGTGCGCGGGTGATGGATACCAACCTTTGGTTTTGGTTTCGTTGTCGTCCAAGAAAGCTGGATTGGCTTGCAGAATTTCGGCTGGAATCTCAGGCCATACCGGCGAACCGCCTATGCGAGTGTCGATCAAACCGCTGGCAGCAAGTATTCGATCACGAAGCGTTTCCGCCTCAAGTCTCCTAAACGCGGTACGCACCGACTTGGGGCCTTGGCTATCACTCACCGTGGCTTGCCGATAAACACGACTTGTTACAATCAAACGCTGCACATGTTTGATTGACCAACCCGAATCGACCAACTCACTGGCCAACCAATCAAGCAATTCGGGATGCTTCGGCCGAGCACCAGTGATCCCAAAGTCGTTCGGCGTTGCGACTAGCCCCTCACCGAAATGGGCCTGCCATAGTCGATTGACGATTACCCTCGCCGTCCAGGGGTTCTTACTCGATGCTATCCATTTAGCTAGTGTCGTTCTGCGTCCCGTTGAATCCTTTGACGCAGGAACGACTTCTGCATCGCGAGGATCAAGAACAGATGGGAACCCTGCATTCACAGACTCTCGCGGCGATTTATGGTCACCTTGATACAAGACAAATGTTGTCGGTACCTCGGTCGGATGGTCTCGCATCAGCAGACCATGGGTGTATTTGCGTTTTTGTTTATCCAGTTCTTTTTTCTTCTTTTCGAGATTATCGAAAAGTTTCTTTTCGTCCGCTGTAAACTGCTTTTTCACCTCATCGTCGGTGAACTCAACTTTCTCGTTGGCTTGCACATTCGCTGATTCTGTGGCTGTTTCTTCGGTTACCGCCTTGGTCGCTTGAACACTAGAAAAGCGAGCGCGAACATCAGCAATTTTTGTGGCAAGTTGCTCATCAATCGCTGCGATTTTCGAATCGATTTCAGCATTGTGTCGCTCGACATCCGCTCGTCGCTCAGGCAAATCCAGCGGGAGATCATCGGCATATTGCACCGGAGCGAAGAAGGCTCGCATGCGAAAGTGATCGGCATGTGACAACGGGTCTGTCTTGTGGTCGTGACATCGACAGCAACTTAACGTGAGCCCCAAAAATGCGCTGCCAGTAGTCTCAGTTAAGTCAGCCAGCAGTTGAGCTCGACTGCGTTCCTGTTCATCAAACAGTGCAGAAGAGTTATCCTGCGGACCAATCCGCAAATACCCCGTAGCCACCAATTGCTGCTGTT
>CAYWNG010000775.1:0-3140 GCA_964458685.1 uncultured Pirellulaceae bacterium | reverse complement strand
CAAGCGAAAATCACTAGCTTGGACTGCATTGACGGAAAAGCATAGCCAGAATGGGCTTTTGAGCGTAAACTAGGGGCCAATTCGAGCAAAAACCTCTGCTTTCTGTAGTTTCCGTTCAACCCAAGATCCCGCAAGGGCACTTAGTAAAACTCCTATGCCTGTTCCTCGCGTGGTAATCGTTGGCCGACCGAATGTCGGAAAAAGTAGCATTTTCAACTGGTTGGACGGGCGCCGACTGGCCGTCGTCGATGGCGTCGCCGGGGTAACTCGCGATCGTCTGATGACCCTTATCGAACATGACGGACGGTTCTTCGAACTGATCGACACCGGCGGAATGGGAATCGAGGACTGCGACAACTTGACCAAAGAGGTCGAGCAACAGATCGAGGCTGGCATCGATGAAGCCGACTTGATCCTCTTCGTCGTCGACGTTCGCGATGGCTTAACTACGCTCGACGAAATGGTCGGCGAACGCTTGCGAAAGATACCCAAGCCCGTAATTCTCCTGGCGAACAAGGCGGACCACCCCAGCTTGGACGAGCAAGCCGTTGAATTCCACCGCTTGGGCCGCGGATGGTTGATGCCGATTAGCGTGTTGCAGAACCGCAATCGAGAAGAGCTATTCGACGAGATCTTCCAGCGCCTGCCAGATATTCAGCCAGACGCAGAGGAGCGTGCCGCTCCGCGAATGAAGCTGGCGATCGTTGGTCGTCGCAACGTGGGCAAGAGCACGTTCGTTAATAGCTTGGCAAAGGCTCAGCGAGTCATCGTCAGCGAGGTTCCTGGAACCACGCGCGACAGCGTCGACGTACACTTCAACCTGGATGGACACAAGTTCGTCGCCATTGATACGCCGGGACTTCGCAGAAACAAAAGCATCCGCACCGACATCGATTTTTACGGTTTCCATCGAGCTCAGCGAAGTATTCGTCGCGCTGATGTGAACCTGTTGTTCTTCGATTGCATGGAGACGATCAGTAAGGTCGACAAGCAACTGGCTCACTACATCGAGCAACAGTACAAGCCTTGCATTTTCGTCGTCAACAAATGGGACAAAGTCGCTGGACAAGTGCCTACCGAGCGCTGGGTCCGCTACCTTCGCGAGCATTTTCCGACGATGTCATATTGCCCTATCGCCTTCATCACCGGTCAGACCGGCAAGAACATGAAGGCGCTTTTGAATCACGCTCAGATGTTGTTTAAGCAAACTCAGATGCGTGTTTCAACGGCTCACATCAACAAGCTTCTCAAAGCTGCGACGACTCAACAACAGCCACCGCTGTTTATGAATCGCCGCCCCAAGATCTACTTCGGATCGCAAATCGCTACGACGCCACCCACGATCATCATGATGTGCAATATGCCTCAAGGCTTCCCGCCTGGCTACCGCCGTTACCTGTTGAATGTCTTCCGCGAGAATCTTCCGTTTGGCGAAGTCCCCATCAAGATGTACTTACAAAAGCGTGACAGCGAAGGCGGTTACGCCAAGCGCGGTATGCGATCTGAAACGGGTGAAGTCATCGAAGGGGAAGACGAAATTCTGGACGATGACTACGACATGGAAGAGATGGACGACATCGAAGAGGGTAGCTACGACGACTCGATGGATGATGCTGTCAGCGATTCCTTCGAAGGCGGCGAGATCATCGACGAAGAGAATCCAACCTAGCGTTGGCGAGAGATTCAATCTTTGCGTTTCAACCGATATGGTGAAGCTCGACCATCGTTAGTGGAGCCAACCAACTATCTCGCAAAACTCTTGTCTTCTTTCTCCCCTCTCTCCGCTGCGGGTTTTGAAGTTGCGTTATTTGGATTTAAGGCCGAAGGCCTGACACAACCTCTGCCGGTGTCGCAGGCACCGGAAAATGAGAATTCCCAGGCTGTAGGCCCGCAGGGTCGACACACATTGATGTATCGGTGGGTCACCTGCCTTCTTCTTCGTTATCGCCTAGTCTTGTAATCGCCAACCAACTCTCTTTACCACAGCAGTTCATATCCGCTCTCGTGCACTGAGCCCCATTCGCATTTTGCTGTGCCCAACATGTCCAAACAAGTTCCGATTACACTCTCTTAAATACAAACGTCAACGATAATGTCATCCGTGTTAAAAAGAACTATCAGTGAACGACCGAGAACTGGAGTTTGGACGGTATAACACCAGTTTCCAGCTTCGCTGACTTCGTGTGGATGGCCTGCAAGTTTCAACAACTCGTATTTAGACATTCCAGGCACAATTTGCAGAGCGATTTCGTCTGAGATGCAATTAGAGCGGTAAAAACGAATGCCTGCAAAAAGAACGGCAACAACGACCATTAGTACGAAGAGTGATTTTATTCCAAATCCCTGCTTATGCTTCTCTATCCGACTATTCATTCTTGACACTTCAATTGTAGAGTTGATAAATTCTCATTCGCTGTGTCCCCATTTACCATCCGTCGCGAAAAATCTGAGAACTGGACGCATGATCAACTGCAGTCAGCTAGCGGATGATTGCCCCGACAAAATGGGTCGGATGCTGTTAATGTGAACCAGAGCAACGAATGAAAATGAATCGCTATCAGGAGCGTACACAACCGCTTGACGCTTACCAACAAGTATCTTCTCGGGATGACGAATCTCGTAAGACTCGCCGTTGGAAAGGTTCAGTGTGAACGGTTGAAATGGGCTGTTACGAAGCCACTGGTTGAGTGTTTCGTGGTCCATCGAATTAACCTTCAGTATGTTGCTAGATGAAGTCTCAATTTAGCAAACGGATCGTTCGCATGTCAAATCCGAAATAGGGGCAGATTCATCCGAACTGCTCGGCCCTGAAGATCATAACCATATGTCGTCTTTTCCTGATCCGCAGCAGACAATTCAGCGCCATTATTCTTAACCACCACAGTCACGCTAGTGGGCCAACTAAGCTCGTTACACTGGTACCGAGTATCCTCCACAGGAGTCGTACCAGCAACACAAGCTCTAGAGCGGAAGTGTGAGGAAGTGTGGGTACACAGCCCGCAGTAATCGAGGTTACGACAACATCTTGAGGATTACCTAAATCTTGCCAAGCGACGCGGCAGCCAAAGTCGCCTTTCGCTCCGCGAAAGTAGCGTTAGAGAGTGTCGCATGCCAGTCCCTTGCGTCTTCTAAGCCTAGAC
>CAYWNG010000774.1:0-3142 GCA_964458685.1 uncultured Pirellulaceae bacterium | reverse complement strand
CAACTTCATCGATATCAGTGCCGCCGATTTTAAGCCTCAAGAGTTCGGCAAGACTCTGGATGAGTTGATGTCGCACATGCACGCTCGACTGCCCGATGGTCAGTGGATTACAGGCGTGGAAGTGTTTCGGCGACTGTACAAAATCGTCGGTCTGGGGCTGCCTGTTGCAGTCAGTCGCTGGCCCGGCATTTCGGGGCTATTGAACGTGGGCTACGCCATATTCGCGAGAGTCCGCTTGAAACTACCTCGTCGCAAGTGCGCGGACGATCAGTGTCGCATTTAGCAGCAGGCGCATTCCATGTGCCGTCCGCTTCTTCTCTTCCTTAAGCCTGTAGTCTTAAGCCTTAAGTCTTATCCTAGTGTGCCACGATAGCACAAATCCCACCGGCTTGCCCGGTCGGTACTTTAGGCTTCTCGCTACCGTGCAGACGGCGCAAGAATGAGAAAAAGATTTGCGATTTTTCCTAGTAGCTGGAAGCCTAATGATCTGCTGGGCAAGCCAGCAGGATTCAGAGGGGAAGAACGCCAGGGAGTGTCGTGGCGCACTTTGAAGAAGCGGACGGCACACGGAGTGTGCCTGCTACTACTGGACTTCGGGACGATAGCCGCCGCCGGGTAGTACGCCGGCTTCGGGAATGCGAGTGGGTGCGTTGCCGCCGGGCGCGACAAAGTCTCTCAGCAACTGGCCAGGCCGCCACGGTGGTTGATTGTTCAGCATTCCATCGGGCTGATAGGTGGGATCAATGGGTGTTGGCAACACGCTTGGCCCCGTCAAGGTATCTGCGGTTCCAGGCGAAACGGTCGGTGGAAGCGGAGTCGCGACGCCTTGAGCGGCTTGGACTCGCAGGCTGTTGGCGCGGCCTTGCAATTCCTCGGAGGTCAACAATTGCTGTGGCACCATCGTGATGTCCACGATGCGCTCATCGCGAATCTTCTTGGGCCATAACGTATCTGTAATGAAGTCCAGAGGTGGCAGTTGGTACCAAGGTGGATTAAAGGTCCTCAGGATCTTCTCGTGGCGATAACCGTCTTTGACGACTTCGATCTGACGCGTCGCGTAGTAGGTGGTTGTTGTCGCCGTTGGTGATATGCCAACGTATTGGTTGTCCACGTACACAGCCGCTCCAGGCGGCTGCGTTTTGATCGTCAAACGTCTACGAACTCCCCCAGCCGTAAAGACTTCACAGCCCAGACTACTGAGCAGCGTCAAGCAAAGGAAAAGACCGATCTTGGAGTTCATAGGCACCCTGGTTGGTGGTGGGGGGTCGCGCGAAGTATAGGAACTTTCTTCTGCCGTCCGCCAGATCAAAACCAGTCGAGACGATCGTAGGGCGACCTGCTGTGAATTGTTCAATTTTGTTGCGGAAATGGCGTCAAATGGTCGCTCTTTACACATCGGACCGGCTACCTTAGTACAATTGTCGAACGAAAATTCGTAAGTTGAACCTTCGTTTGCTAGCGTACAATTGGGTACCTCCCAGGCACCTACTCCACGCGACTTCCTAAAGAGTTCTCGTAACACTTTCCCAGCACCCCTCCAAGTACTTCACTCTCCTCAAAGATTCTCATTTGACAGATCCTGCCAACAGTCTCGACGAGCAAAAATGGAAGTCCACGGTCAACGCGGTAGCGGTGACCGATATTGGTATGCGCCGAGCTATCAATCAGGATTCGATGCGAGTCATGTTGGCCGAGTCGAAAACAGCTTGGCAACGGCAAGGACATTTTTTTGCAGTCGCCGATGGTATGGGGGCTCACGCGGCAGGCGAGTTGGCGAGCAAGTTAGCGGTCGAGCTCATCCCGCATCACTACGCGAAGTATCGCGAGATGGCACCGCCCGAAGCGTTGCATCGCGCTATCAACGAAACTAACTCAGAGATCTTTCGTCGCGGCCAGGCCAACATCGAGTTTCGCAGTATGGGCACCACCTGTAGCGTTCTAACTCTGTTGCCCGAAGGCGCCGTGGTCGCTCATGTCGGTGACAGCCGCGTCTACCAACTGAGCGGCGACCAACTGTATCAACTGACTTTCGATCATTCGCTTGTATGGGAAATGCAAGCCGCAGGAAAAGTCACCGATGAAACAGCTCGCAGCGGAGTGATTCCTAAAAACGTCATTACGCGTTCGCTAGGTCCCAACGCTTCAGTTCAGATCGATTTGGAAGGTCCCTTCCCAATTCGAACCGGCAATCGTTTCTTGCTCTGTTCGGATGGTTTGAGCGGACAAGTTACCGACGAAGAGATCGCCGCTATACTCAAACTGCTTTCACCCGAGGATGCCGCGCAGCTATTTATCGACCTTTCCAACCTTCGCGGCGGCCCAGACAACATCACGGCAATTGTGGTTGAAGTTACCGGTAACGACATTAACACCAGCAAAGGCGGCTCCGTTAGTCCTCGACGCGAAAGCCCTCGCAAGCCTTTCTCGAAAGCCTTAGCGATCGTCTCGGTGGTTTGCTTCTTAGCCGCAGTGCTACTAGCCATTACCGATCAAACTGCTCTGGCTATCGTCACTTCCGGACTTGCCATTATCGCCGTCATCACTGGGCTCGCTCAGGTCTATTGGCCACAACCCGCCGAGACGTTGAACACGCAACGTTATGGCGCAGGGCCGCATCGACAATACAAAGCCGTAGCCACACAAGCGTTCTTCGAGCAGCTTGCCGGAACAATGAAGCCTTTGCGAGAGGCGGCCGAAGAGCGTAAGTGGAGGATCGATTGGACGGAATTGGACAAGAGCTTTGCCAAGGCCTGCGAGTTTGCTGATGCTAGGAACTACTCAGAAGCCATCCGTATTCAAGCCAAAGTGATCATCAACTTGATGGTTCAGATCCGCAAGCAACGCAATCATCACGCCGGCGATTCAGCCATCGATCTATAGCCGTAGCCACCGCCAAACCGTAGCCACCGCTGCCAAGCCGCCAAACCGTAGCCACCGCTGCCAAGCGGTGGAGGTTTGATGCCAAGCTGCCAAGCTGCCAAGCCGTAGCCACCGCTGCCAAGCGGTGGAGGTTTGATGCGCGGGGAATCCGAAGAACAAGGCGTCTCGATTTGAAGCAATTTTCATAACCCGAAGCCTTAGAGCCTTAGCGAGGGATGGTTGAGAACTGGTCTCCGGGTTGGTCAATCCACCGTCTGGCGAT
>CAYWNG010000773.1:0-3142 GCA_964458685.1 uncultured Pirellulaceae bacterium | reverse complement strand
GCCGGGCTGTATTGTTGACTCAGCGCGCCTTGCAGTTGATCAATCATTCCTCCATTGGCAAACTGACTCTCCCAGGCCTCGCAATCAGCGATAAAGTTCTGCAGGTTATCGGTTGGTATTTCAAGAGCCTCTTCCATCCGAATCGCGTAATCTCTGGCAGCGCGATCAGCTAATCCACTTTCCGACATGAACTTTCCGAATCGGGTCATTTGCGGGCTCAGCACTATGGAAGGATTATTGAAGGCCGGAATGGCTGAGCCAATTTCACCCTTTAGTCCGACCGAATACACATGGTTGATATCCGAAAAGGGAGCGAGTCTAGCGCGCAGTGTCGCAAGCTGTTCAGCAGACAGTCGGTTAGCGCTTACGGCTGATTGCAGACATTTAATGGCCATGCCGTGTGTTGCAATGACTACTAACTGAGAGACGAGCGAAGGTTCTCCGCGTATTGATAACGAGACGCCGATCATGGCATTGATGGCACGAAACTCTCGATCATGATCTCCGCTTCGGGCCGCCAGGGTCGCTTCCAGCAGCAGCATCCGGGCCGCCGTTCGCGTGTTCTGGGTGTAAGGAAGCAGAGTGTTGTAAGACTGAAATTGGATCGGATATCGGACCGGACCATTATCCTGAGCTATATCCAGCAATTGCTTCATCGTATCAGCATACTGCAACATCAGTTGCTCGACCGCAGCTTGATCTGCCCAAGGCTCATCATGCTTTGGAATCGGATTCTGATTGTTCCCAACAATCGGGAGATTCGCACATTGCTCGCTGAAGCTTTTGGAAGAAAGCGTGTCGATGATGCCGATCCATTTATCAGCGTTCTCGGTAGAGGAGAGTTGATGATAAAACTCAGTCATCGAAGTATCGTCAACCGGAATTCCTTTTGCAGCTAGCTGCTCGAGTTTCTCCTCCAAGCTTCGTCGGGCCATATTCTTGGAAAAGAAAAATATGGTCGTAGGCACACCGCAACAGAACAGCACCATGCCGAACAATACGAATGTCAGCCAGCGGAATGTTTTACGTCGTAGGATATGTGACATAGTAGGACAGTCGAAGGAGTTAAGGGCTTAGTAACTTGACAACGGCCAATCGGAGTCGTCTCGCGGGAAATTCAGCTTGCAATCATTGTAGATCCCAGCGCCACTGTTTTGGATCGGTCTTTTCTTGCAATGGATTGGATCTATTGTTGGCGTTCTGATTGTAGACGCTCCACAAGATCGCTCGACTCGCTTCTGACGATCTGGCTGAGTCGGCTGAGTCGGCTGAAGGACTGATTTGACTAGACTTATCAACCAGTAGGTAGTTGGGCAGGTTTCCGTCGACGCAATGAAAAAGACTGAGGTCGATGCCTTGTGTCGTCAGTTCTTCTAAACTCTTGGGAAGTTGTCCGTTGGCCATTTCATACTGCCGCGCGGCGATGGCAAGAGTGGCAAGATCGTTCAACATCTTGCTGCGAACCAAAGCGTTTCCAATATTCGATAACAGTGCAGGGATGAATCGCTCGGCAATCGAGTCCTCCATCTGTTGAAGCATTCCGCCACTCGATGACGGACTCTCCCACGCTTGGCAGTCGGCGACAAAGTTCTGTAGGTTATCAGTGGAAATCTCCAGGGCCTCTTCCATCCGCTCGATGTACTTGCAAGCAGCGCGATCCACGGCGCCACTGCTGACGATGAGCTTCTTCACACCCTTGAATTGAGCGTTCGCTCCTACAGGATCACGAAAGGCAGGAATTGCTACGGCAATCTGACCTTGAAGATTAGCTGTGTAAGGAACCTTGATATCGGAAAACGGAGCGAGTCGTGTTCGCAAGATCCCAAGCTGTTCGGCTGACAATCGATTTGCCTGCACCGCTGGCCGTAGGCGATCTAGGGCTAGCGCATGAACGCTAATGCTGACATGTTGACTGACTAAACATGGTTCACCACGCACTGAAAGGGCACAGCCAATCATGGCGTTAATAGCGCGAAATTCGCGATCAGCATCGCCAGCTCTTGCCGCAACAATGGCTTCAAGCAATAACAAGCGAGCAGCGATCTGCGTGCTCTCCGCGTAAGGTAGACGAGTGTTAAAGGAGTTGAAGTCAATTGGATACCAGACTGGGCCATTGTCCTGCGCGACGTCCAACAACTGCTTTAGCGTATCGGCATTTTGGGACAGCACTTGCTTGACTACAGGTTCATCGGCCCAAGGTTCTCCGATCTTTGGGATCGGTTTTATACTCTCTCCCACGATGGGCATGTTTTGGAACAGCTCTGAGTAGTGCTTTGTTGCAAGCTTATCGAGAATACCAATCCAAACATTGATGTTCTCTTTGGATGTGAGGGTCTTGTGAAGTTCTGCAACCGAAGCATCATCAACCGGAATTCCCTTGGCCGCAAGTTGCTCTAGCTTTTTCTGCAGTCTTCGCTCGGACGAGTTCTTAGAGACTAACAAAGCAAGAAAGCTGCTTCCACCACAGAACAAAACCATTCCTAGCAATACAAAGGCCAGCCAGCGTAGCGACTTGAATCGTTTCGGTTGTGTCATTGTGGGCGGTCGTTCGTAAGTTTTGAAGTTGCGCTTTTTCTGGGATTTCGGGCCGAAGGCCCAGCGATTTACATAGCCCAGCCCATCGGGCTGGGTGATGGAACATGATTAGGTCCAGGGCCAACGGCCCGCCGGTTTGCACGCAAACCGGCGGCCGTTGGCCCTTTGTTTTCTCGCGAATTAAGTCCCCAGCCCTGCAGGCTGGGCTAGGTAAACGGACAGGGCTTCGCCCCTAAAACCAAATATCGCAACTTCAAAATTCGTAAGCTGTGGTAGCAATTCTATGTTCGAGCGTTTCGATGAAGGTTGCTAAACTACTCCAGATCCCAGCGCCACCAATTTAAGTCGCCCTCTTCGCCGGGACCGACTTGGTTGTCCGTTTTCGATGGAGGAGTTGGGGACAGCGATGGGTTAGGGTTGTTAGCAATCTTCTGAGGATTGAAGCTCCATAGAATCGCTCGACTCGGTTTCGACGATCCGACAGGATCTGAGGAATCGGTAGAGGGACTGGTCGGATTGTCTGGCTTAACTGAATCAACTAGTAAGTAGATTGGCAGGTTTCCGTCGACGCAATGAAAAAGACTGAGGTCGATGCCTTGTGTCGTCA
>CAYWNG010000772.1:0-3146 GCA_964458685.1 uncultured Pirellulaceae bacterium | reverse complement strand
GGAGACATGTATTGAACGGTACCGCTCAATACACCGGCGGTGCTTAATGCATTGTCTTCGTCTTGAATACGGGCAAGTCCAAAGTCGGTCAATCTCGGGATAATGCGGCTTGTGCCGCTGGAGTCTTGGCAGTTTTGAAGCAAGACATTATCCGGCTTGATATCGCGATGTAGTACACCCTGTGCGTGCGAGTGAGCGATGGCATCGGCTAGCTGTGCAATCAATTGGGCCGCTTGTCTAGGATTGAACCTTGGTCCTTCGGCCGAAATGGTCTCTAACTTCTGCCCCTCAATGATCTCTGCGGCAATGTAGCTAATTCCTTCGATGGCTCCTGCGTCGTGAACGCGAACAATATTGGGATGATTCAATCTAGCAGCGGCTCGAGCCTCTTGGATGAATCGCTGAGACAGACGGCCCGCGCTTCGTAACTCTGGATGAAGCACTTTGATCGCAACGTCGCGTTGGAGCTGAGGGTCATAGGCCTTCCAAACGACACCAAACGCGCCTTGGCCGATTCTCTCGCGAATTTCAAATCGGCCAAACGGATTGGGAAGTTGCCAGTCATCTTGGGTCCGTTCTGCTTGAGTTCGCCTAAGCGTACGGTCCTTGGGGTTTAAGCAATCATGCAACAGTCGCAGGACAGGGCTTAGGTCTGAAGCTGACTTTGGTGAGTGAGTTGTAGGTGACAACCCCGATGCGATCGCTTCATCCAGTTCTATCCGAGCTCGAAGCTGTTGATACTCGTCATCGCTAATCGGCGGATCAGCGACTTTGCGATCATGTCCAAATGGTGTGCCGAGATCGTCAGAACTTGGAATGGTCATTCAGGAACTCGCAGACGCAACTCGTCGATGGCTCTCGACCAACGCCGCCACACTGTTGTTAGAGACAGCTCAAGGCGTTCAGCGATTTCTTCGAAGCCCAACTGCTCAACATAACGCATCAGAAGAATAGACTGGTCTTGTGGGTCGAGCAAGAGGATCGAATCGAGCAGCTTCACGATCTGCTCATCGACAACGGCTTGCGATGAAGGTGTTAGAGAATTGTCCAAGCACGACGAGACTGACCCCTGTTCTTGTTGAGAGATCTTTCGTCGCTCGGCTATGAGATGACGTCGGAGACTATCGCTTAGACGAGTTCTGAAGATCTTGAGCAGCCAACTACGAAACTCATCGACCGTCTTGCCGCGGAAGTCCGGGAAGCACTGGGTTGCGGTGAGCAAAGTCTCTTGAACTAAATCGGACTCAGAGATCCGCATCCGCAGTTTGTGTCCAATTTGCTCGCGGGCTAACTGGTTGAGAAGCGGACGAAAGGCTTCCAGCAAACTACCCAAACGCGAGCCATCGTGATCACTCTCGGTTTTGGCTTCGTCCAGTATTCGCTGTGGATCGTTCATGCAGTATCGAAAGATGGCGGAGGTTACTCGTGTGCGAACATCGTAAGCAAGAGAGTTCGACAAGGAAGCGGACTTTAGCGATTTTGTCGAAAAAGCTCCATTTAGTGAAAAAACCGGAAAGCAGTTGCGTCTCTAGTCACTGTGAGGGAGTTCGTTCACGCGAACAGACTGGCGATTGACTGTTAAATGCTTTGACTGACGGCTTGTTTCCAAAAGAATCTGAGATTTGAGATGCAATTTAGAGATTGTTTGAATCTAGTACGACGACGTGAGACGCTTAGTCATGCCCGAAAACTCCAATTACGATCTTCGTTCCGTATCCGCTTGCGTAGGATGTTGATTGAGTCCTACGAGCCCCGCCGCTTATTGGCAGGAGATACTCGCGTTTGGCTAGACTACAGTCCTAGCAATGACAGCGTCAATCCGAATGTTGGAGCGTTTGACGCAATCTTCAGTGAGTCGTGGTGGAATGGTCAGACTCGCTACAGCGACAGCCACATTTTCGGTTCAGTAAACCCAAGTACCTCTCAAACTGACCTCCAACTGATTCAAAGGTTCCTCGATTTTAGCGGCGATGGTCTACTTAACTCAACGGATGCATTTCTTGCGAAACGAAGCATTTCAGTTGATGTACGAAATCTGTTCAGCACTTTCTCCAATAGCTCGAATCAAGACATTCAGGTATCAGTTACAGATGCTGGTGCTCAAGTACTTTCAGACTCACGAAACAACAACGATTCCAACGACATCGTTGTCTTTGTGGGCACCAACGATTTCCGACCGGGAGTTCGCGACTGGGGTGCAAGCATCCAGGCGCCTTTATCTCAGAATTACGAATATCACGCATTCACCTTCGCAGGCGAGATCGCGAACCAGCTATGGACGGACTCTTTGAAGCTCGCGCAAAGTGGTAAGACTCAGCACTTTGGCTTTGTCGATCCTCGCGACTTTTCTCGCCAGGTAGCTAATGTGGTGGCGGCCCAGGCTGGTCGGCTGTTTGGTTTCGGTGCAGTGACCAATGCCCCCGACAGCATTATGAGTCCTCAAAGGAGCGCGTGGCTGTCTGGGATTGTAGATCAAGCCTATCCGGCCACAGTCATCAATCAAGCGAATCAGACTGTGACGGCTGAGCAAAACGTCTATAGCGAGCTGGCGAACTCAATCAATCCGAATGCGGTGCCACTGCAAACAACGGTCTTTCCCGCGAATGCGTCTTACCCTGGCTCTGCCTCGCCATCACAATCTAAATTGTCCGATTGGATATTTAGCGCTGGAACTAAATCTGCACCACCGGCGACCGTTGGTGCAATCGGTACGTTGACTCCATCGCAAATCGCAATTTCCGTAAGGACCGGGTTGTCGCAACTACAACAAAGTGGACTGTTCGCTACTCTTGCTTCTTCAGCGGATATCAACGCGAGTTCGGCTCCGATTTTCAACGGAAACGTCAATTCGATTGTCGGACTTAACTCAACCATTTTGGCCAGCTTACTTTTGCAACCTGGAAGTACCGGATACGATTCAGCGGGGCACTTGGATGTCAGTGGCGTGACTACTCTAGCCAGCTTGGTGGCGAGATTGCAAGCTGCCGGATTCACAGTCGAATCTTCCTTAACCGACAGTCAATTGGCGTCACTACCCGCTTCGAGCGCGGCTGACTTTGTTCGTTTCTCACGGACCTATCGCCTATCAGATCTAGCTGGTACCGCAGTTTTCAACGACGGGATACTAGACCAACGCCTTGAAACTG
>CAYWNG010000771.1:0-3148 GCA_964458685.1 uncultured Pirellulaceae bacterium | reverse complement strand
AAGATTCTCAAATCTTAGCCGATGCTAAGTTTTGAGTCAATGAAAAAAGGAGAAACATCTGGACACTCCATGCAAGCTAATGGATAATTGAGCGACTCATCGCATTCACCACGATTCTCTGCACTTCGAGGTCTTTCCGTGGCACCCACCGGCCGAACAACCTCAAAAACTCAACGGCCATCCAGTCAGAGTGGGCCTGCCGTACACTCCAAAACTCGCACAGACCACTCGATCGAAATGGCCGAAGACTACGTCGAAGCCATTCAGGAGACGATTGAGCTGAATGGTCGTTGCCGAGCCGTCGATCTAGCTAGACTGTTTTCTGTTAGCCAAGTCACCGTCAATCGAACTATTGGCCGACTGGTCCGCGATGGGCTAGTACTCACCGAACCCTACGGACCACTAGAACTCACTGCGGCCGGTAAACGACTTGCCAAAGCTTCGAAGCAACGACACGCCATCGTGTTTGAGCTTTTGCTCGCGATCGGCGTTGACTCCGAGACAGCCAAGATCGACAGCGAAGGCATGGAACACCACGCCAGCCCCAAAACGCTACAAGCCATCCGCCGCTTTCTCGACGATCGCAAGTCCGAACCGTAGCCACCAAACCCGTAGCCACCGTTGCCAAACGGTGGAACCCGTTGCCAAACCCGTAGCCACCCGCTGCCAAGCGGTGGAACCCATTACCATCCGTTACCAAGCAGCGGACAAACGAGGCGCTCATTTCCGAATCGCTCAAACATACTCCACCAACCGTCTGGCGACGGTTGCTACGGTCTGGCGACGGTTGCTACGACCCGCTTACCTTACGTCGTCAATTGACCACAAGCCGCGGACGCATTTTCCCCTAACGATCGCCGAATCGTAGTGCGAATGCCAGCCTCGCGAAGCTTCTTCGCAAACGCTTCACGAACCTCTTTCTCAGAGGCGCGATAAGCCACAGCGACGTTGGTGGAGTTGTACGGAATCAAATTCACTTCGACTCGCAGACCTTCGCAAAAGGCTATCAAGCTTTGCGCATGCTCAATCGAATCATTCACACCGGCGAGCAACACCACTTCGATCCAGACGCTTTCCGACTGAAGCTTGTTGACCTCGCGAATCGCATCACGCAGAACATCGATATTCGCGACGGCGTGGGGCACCAAGACTCGTCGCTGTTCCGGTGAAGCCGAATGTAGACTGAGCGCCAAGCGTACACCCGAAAACTTCGCGACTAGCTCCAGCATCGCCCGCGGTACGCCTACCGTGCTCACAAGGATGCGTCGTTGAGCGATACCAAAGAGGCGTTCGTCGGTCAACCAATCGATGGCTTGAACAACGTTGTCCAAGTTGTGTAGCGGCTCGCCCATGCCCATGAAGACGACGTTTCTCAATTGCCGATCGGCCTGAGCGGCTTGAACGCCGGCCCAATAGACCTGTTCGACAATTTCGATCGCGCTCAGATTGCCACGATAACCCAGCGTACCCGTCGCGCAAAACGGACAGCCTACGCCGCAGCCCGGTTGCGACGAGATACACGCGGTGGCTCGAGCCTTACGAGTTGCATTAGCGAGCTTAGCCGGCAACAGAGCCACAGCTTCGCAACGCACGCCTTGCCCGTTCTCCAGTAACAGCTTTCGCGAGTGAGCGTCGCTGACAACCTGAACCGACTGCCACGAGAACCGCAAATCGTCGATCATCGCTTGCGAATTTTCGAAGCGAGGATTGGCCTTAAGCTGCTGGAGCGACTGGAATTGCCGAAACAACTTCCAACGCACCTTGGCCGGTAGCGCCAGCCAGGGCTCGACGGCTGTACAAGAGTTGTTGGAAGTGTTTTTCAAGAGCTTAGACTCTTCACGGAAGTTTGCATAATCGAACCGCCCTGCCCTCCCGAGTACCTCGTCGGGCGGCTTTTGCTTTCCCAGCCAATCTTAGTCGCCTTTTTCCCTGCCGAAAGCCACCTCACCGCCAACGCTGTGAAGCGTTTTCGTGAACCGCAGGCGCTAGTTTTGATGTTGCACTATTAGGCACGAAGTGCCGACACACCCTCTGCCGGGGCTGACAAGCCCCGGTTTTTAGCCGCTGGATTATAGAGCCCCGAAGGTGGCGATACATCAATATAGTGTGTCGACCCTTCGGGCCTAAATCCTGAGAATTCTTCCAGTCCGGTGCCTTCGACACCGGCAGAGGATATGCCGGACCTTCGGTCCTAAGTAAACAGACTTCATAACGCGCTAGCCGCCGTCCGCAAATTCGGTCGTTTCTGAGTACGGCCAACGCTTGCGGTTCAATAACCCCTTGAAGAAAACCCTTCCTTGAACACAATAGAAGTTCGGTTGCAACCCGGAGGGTAACCGAATGGTTAGGAAGCTGATTCGAAATCAGTCGCTGGAAACAGTTGCGGGTTCGACTCCCGTGCCCTCCGCCTTAATGGCTAATGCCAAGTTGTGACACAAAGCGTCATGAGTCCCAGAACTAAAGGACTTATGACGCTTTTTTGTTTCCTGAGCTTTTGACTTAGTGTTACCTACGGAATACTCAGCGACGGCGTCACGGGATAGTGTCCAGGTAGGCAAGCGTCGACAAGTTCTTCCTCAGAGAGATATTTCAAGTCCTTGAACTTATCATCGCGAAGGATCACCGGGCGAAGGAACACAAAGAGCGAGGTCTCGGCCCAGTTATTGGTTGTGTGACCGGTCAGCTCTCTCACTACAGGTACCTTCTCAAGCCAAGGCAAGCCGCGATACTCGACGCTGTCGTTCTTGGAGGTTAGCCCGCCGACGATGACTGTGAATCCATCTGGAACGGTGACGCGACTGCGGACTTCGTTTGTCTGGCGTGGCGGCGGTATTCCCGCTGCCCCCGTCCCAGTGAATGTGTTGAGTGTAACCACATAGTCCATCTGCAAGTGGTTGTCCTCGCTGATCGTCGGCGTAACGTTGATTGTCGTACCAGCTTCAGCAAAGCCACCAAAGGTCGTTGAGGCCACGTTCTGATTGGAGTTCACGCTTGTAAAGGGAACCTCCAACACGCTGGTAAACTGCCCTTCCGCGTTGTCGTTCACCAGAATTCGAGGCGACGACAGCACGCGAGCCCGCCTGTGAGTCGAGATCGCCTTGACGACAACATCCGAGGTCGAAGGATCGACCAGCGTGCCATTAAAGCC
>CAYWNG010000770.1:0-3153 GCA_964458685.1 uncultured Pirellulaceae bacterium | reverse complement strand
TGGAGTGACGCGAGCCCTCGGCGTTGGTGTGAGCCAGTTCATCGACAATCAAGATATCGGGCAGACGTTGTAGGGCAGCGTCGACATCGAACTCACGCAGCGTTACTCCGCGATAGTCGATCGATCGCGTCGGTATCGCTTCGAATCCCTCAAGAAGTGCTTCTGTCTCCTTGCGCCCATGCGGCTCGACGTAGCCAATCACAACCTCGCGACCGCCATCTTTCGCGATACGAGCGGCTTGGAGCATCGCAAAGGTCTTACCAACACCGGCTGCGTAGCCGAAGAAGATCTTCAGCTTACCACGAGTCAACGCGGCAGATTGCTGCTGAATCTGTTGGAGCAACTTGTCAGGGTCAGGTCGATCGTCCGTCATGCGATGTTTACTTTACGGCTGAAGTTGATCTAGGGCCAAGTTTAGCTCCAGGACATTCACACCTGCTTGGCCTAAGAAGCCCAATTGAGCCGGCTGTGTGTGCTGCTGAATTAGATCATGGACAACCGTGGGGGCGATCTTGCGTGCAGTCGCAACGCGGTTCACTTGTACTTGAGCCGCTTCGACACTGATGTGTGGATCGAGTCCTGATCCAGATGCGGTCACCAAGTCGACGGGAACTGAATCGATCGTCGCATCGGCTTGCTTGAGGGCTTCGATTCGCTGCTTTGCATTTTCAATCAGAGCTGGATTCAATGGCCCCAGGTTTGACCCGCTTGAAGCCGCTGCGTTGTAAGGTACAGGAGTTGTCGCCGATAGTCGCCCCCAGAAGTACTTCGCATCACTGAACGATTGTCCGATCTGCTCCGAGCCCACCAGTTTTTCGCCTCGAACGATCAAGCTGCCGTTGGCCTGATGAGGAAAAATGGTTTGTGCGAGCATCGTAACAGCCAATGGGTAAAGCACTCCTGTCAGAATGGTCATGACAAGAAGTACGAGGATCGAGGTTTGAAGTTGTTTCCACATTGTAGGTTGCTTCCTAAGCTGTAAACAGGGAGAGGATGATGTCGATGGCTTTGATGCCGATAAATGGAACAATCAGTCCGCCCAGACCGTAGATCAACAAGTTGTTTCTTAGAAGCTGTGCCGCGGCTACAGGTCGATAACTGACGCCACGTAGCGCCAATGGAATCAGAGCTACGATGATCAGGGCATTGAAGATCACCGCTGAAAGAATCGCATTCGACGGCGAACTCAACCGCATAATGTCTAGTGTCTTCAGTTGCGGGTAGGTCGTTGCAAAAGCCGCTGGCAAGATCGCGAAATACTTTGCGACGTCATTGGCGATGCTAAAGGTGGTCAGCGCACCGCGCGTCATCAGGAGCTGCTTGCCAATGTTGACGATTTCGATCAGCTTGGTTGGATTGGAATCCAAGTCGACCATATTGCCGGCCTCTTTCGCAGCTTGCGTTCCACTGTTCATGGCAACAGCAACGTCAGCCTGAGCTAGCGCGGGAGCATCGTTCGTACCATCGCCAGTCATTGCTACTAAGCGCCCGCCCTGTTGGTACTGGCGAATCAGATCCAGCTTGGCTTCGGGTGTTGCTTCCGCCAAATAATCGTCGACGCCCGCTTCGGCAGCGATCGCGGCCGCCGTTAGAGGATTGTCGCCGGTAATCATGACTGTCTTGATTCCCATCTGGCGAAGCTCGGAGAACCGCTCTTTGATTCCGCCTTTGACGATATCCTTAAGCTCGATTACGCCGAGCACTTGATTGTTGCGAGCTACGACCAGCGGTGTTCCGCCTGCTTTGGCAATCTCCTTAGCCGCCGACCTCACTTCGTCTGGGTAAATACCATCCAACGAGCGAACATAACTCTCGACCGTTTCGGCAGCGCCTTTGCGAATCGCTTCACCATCCAAGTCCACACCGCTCATTCGTGTCTTGGCTGTGAATGGGACGAACTTCGGATGACTCAGCTCAAGATCGCGACCTCGCAAACCGTGATTACGCTTGGCTAAGACGGCAATACTTCGACCTTCGGGCGTCTCATCGGCTAATGATGCCAAGTGCGCGGCCGAGGCCAGTACGTCGATGTTGACACCTGGTGCGGGAAGAAATCGCGTCGCTTGACGATTGCCCAGCGTGATTGTGCCCGTCTTGTCCAATAGCAGCACGTCGACATCACCGGCAGCTTCAACGGCGCGTCCCGACATCGCGACAACGTTAGCCTTGCTCAAGCGATTCATTCCCGCGATACCGATTGCGGAGAGTAAGGCTCCGATCGTTGTTGGTGCAAGACAAACCAGCAGAGCAACGAGGACCGTTAGAGAGATCGTTGAGCCTGAATTGCTAAACTGAGCGCTGAATGCCGAGTAGGGCAAGAGAGTCACGACGACCAGAAGGAAAATCAGCGTTAGAGCGGCCAGCAAAATTGCCAAAGCGATTTCGTTGGGAGTCTTTTGTCGCTTGGCGCCTTCAACCATCGCAATCATCCGATCCAAGAAGCTGTTTCCAGGCAAAGTTGCTACTGAGATCACCAGCCAGTCCGAGATGACACGTGTTCCGCCAGTGACCGCGCTGCGATCACCACCGCTCTCACGAACAACTGGCGCGCTCTCACCTGTGATGGCACTTTCGTCGACCGACGCAACGCCTTCGACGACTTCACCATCGGCTGGGATGACTTCGCCCGCTTGAACCAATACTAGATCGCCAAGTTTGAGTTCGGCGGAATTCACTTGAACGACTTGCCGTGATTTGGCATCGCTCAATCGATTAGCCAGAACCTGAGTCCGAGACTGTCGAAGCGAATCGGCCTGAGCCTTTCCATGCCCCTCGGCGATCGCTTCGGAGAAGTTCGCGAACAACACCGTTGCCCAAAGCCAAAGCGACACGCCCAAAATGAACTTGGATGGTTCGCTGGATGCAATCACATAGGACTGTAGCCAAAGGAAGGTAGTGAACATACTGCCGATGTACACTACGAACATCACTGGATTGCGCAGTTGAGTTTTTGGACTGAGCTTGGTGATCGATGCAACGATCGCGCCCAGCAAAATCTCTTTTTGCAAGAGACTTCTAGTTGTTGAATTGGTATTCATGATTTGAGAGTTGTTAGATTGGTAGACTTGTTCGAGTGAGACTTTGTCAACATTAACTGTTCAGCATTAACTGTTCAGCATTAACTGTTCGATGATCGGGCCAAGCGCCAGAGCC
>CAYWNG010000769.1:0-3153 GCA_964458685.1 uncultured Pirellulaceae bacterium | reverse complement strand
TTCAGGGATCGTGCGTCAATCTGCTGCAAAGCGATAGCCGATTCCTGGTTCGGTGAGTATGTATCGGGGGCTGGTCGAGTTATCCCCGATCTTCTTGCGCAAGTTTGCGACGAAGACACGCAAGTAGTGATTCTCATAGCTACAGTCTGGGCCCCAGATTTCTCGTAGCAAGTAACGATGCGTGAGAACTTTTCCAGCGTTCTTCATGAGCAATACCGTCAGCTTGTACTCTAACGGAGTCAAATGCAGTTCGACACCAGACAGATGCACAACGCGAGCCGCGAGATCGATCGATAGATCACCAATGTCCAACGAGCTGGCTTCGACGCGCGTTGATGAAGCATGACGAAACGCGGTTCGCAGTCGCGCCTGTAGCTCGGCGACTCCAAATGGCTTGGTCAAATAGTCATCCGCGCCTAGATCCAACGCAGCGACCTTCTCCGCCTCTTGATCGCGAGCTGAGAGAATCATAATCGGTCCGCTGTACCACTCACGCAGCTCCTGCAAGACTTGCTTTCCGTCCATATCTGGCAAGCCAAGGTCCAGAATGATCAGCTCGGGAGGCTGAGCGGCAGCTTTTAACAAGCCTTCCTTTCCGCTAGTCGCTTCCATCGTTTCGTAATCTGCGCCAGTCAATGTCGCTCGGAGAAAGCGAACTATCGCTTGCTCGTCTTCGATGATCAGGATTCGATGCCGCAGTGGATTCATAGAAACGCAAGTGAGCTAGTCGATAGGAATGGTCGGTGGAACTTCGATCATCGGGAGCGTGAAGCAGAAATCGGCTCCACCACCCTCACGATTCTTAACCGAAATCGTGCCTTGGTGGAGATCGATAATAGCTTTACAAATTGCCAAGCCTAGCCCACTTCCTCGACACGAGTCTGAATCGGGCGATTGACGATAGAATCGCTCAAAAACCTGTTGCTCGGTTCCTTTGCGGACTCCAGGACCTTGATCGCGAACCGTGACCAACAATTCGCGATTCCCCTTTTGAACAAGAATTGTGACGCGACTACCGCGGGGAGTGTATCTCGCGGCATTCTCAAGTAGATTCTGTAGGACTTGATCAATCAGCAAACCATCGCAGCGAACAAGAGGTAGGTCGCTTGGAATGCTTAAGATCAACTCATGCTTAGCCAACACGCTTTTGGCTCGTCCGACTGCTGCCCCTACGATCTCATCGAACAGATGCCATTGCAAATTGCACTTCAACGCTCCGGAATCGATGCGCGAGATCTGCAAAACGTTTTCGATGAGGCAATTGAGATGAATCGCTTCGTCGTGAATCGACTGCAAGAGTTCAGTGTTTGCGGATGGATCGGTGTTGGAAAAAAGTTTGGCGTTTGCGGGAGTATCCGAATTAGCAGCGCCAGTCGAGTTGCCCCATTCAAGCAGAGTACTACTAGCGCCGGCAATCACGGCTAGAGGCGTTTTCAAGTCGTGCGAAAGTCCGCTGAGTAAAGTGCTCCTCAGTCGCTCTGTCTCCGAATGCACCCGAGCATCGGCGGCCTCCACCGACAAACGGTCACGCTCCAAAGCCAGCGCCAGTTGATTTGCGCAACTCTCCAGCCAAAGCCGTTGCTCCGATTGTAGCAACGTTTCGATGGATTCTCGCGAGATTGCGATGGCACCCAGCGTCGACTGAGAGCCCGTAATGGGAATGAACAGCGCAGTTGCGTTGGGAAGTGTATCGGTGCCTTTACCAGCCACTTGATCATGTTCTGTAACCCAATGCGCGGCTGGTAGGCTGACTGGGTGTGCGGCGATCGAGCTTTTCTCGCCGAAGAAAAGCCTTGGATCGCTCTCAACGCCACTGCGCTTAAGATAAATGGCAACTTCACCGCCAATCATCTCCAGCAGATGACTCGCCGCGGCGCTCACCAAAAAGGTATCTCCAGAGATTGCTGCGAGCTGCTTACTCAAACGATTGAGAGACAGCGTGCGTCGTTCGCGTTCCTTGCCAAGTGAAAGCTGAGATCGAAGCCGCGCGGTCAAGGTACTGATCAGCAGGCTAACCCCGAGCATGATCGAGAAGGTTAGCAGATACTGCGAATCGCTAACGGTGATCCGGCCGATCGGTTCTACAAAAACTATATCGAAGGTTAGCACGCTGAGTACGCTTGCTAGAATCGCGGGGCCACGACCTAATCGAAAAGCGATGATTGCGACAGCGAAAAGGAACGTCATCACAAGATTGGCTTCGGCAACGTTGTAGACCTTCAAGGCCGCCGCAATTAGAGAGGCCACAAAGACAATCATGACTGCGGCAATATAGCTGGGCCATTTCCCCGTGAACTGTGGGCCTTTTTTAGTGGACTTCGCGACATGCCCCTCGGCTTCACCTTGGATCACATACACATCTAGGTTGCCAGCGCGTTCTAGCAACTGGTCCACAATGCCTTGTCCCAGCCAGCGACGCCACTTGGGCTGTTGCGTCTTTCCGATAAAGATTTTAGTAACGTTCAAGCTACGGGCGTAATCGAGAATCAACTCGACAACATTGTCCCCGGTTAGAACGACTGTTTCCGCGCCTAGACGTTCTGCCAAGCGAAGATTCTCCGCGATATGCGTGTTGGCTGAAGCGGATCTCGCGATTGCGTTGGATCTATCCACGCATACCGCGCTCCAATTACAATCCAGCGCAGCCGCCATGCGCTTCGCCGTACGAATGACTCGGGCGGTCGTGGGACTTGGTCCAACACAGACTAAGATTCGATCAGTTACCGCCCACGATCGTTCGGAACGTTGGCTGCGGGCCAGTTCGACATCGGAGTGAACTCGTTTTGCCGTTTGCCGAAGCGAGAGCTCGCGAAGGGCGACAAGGTTCGTCTTTTGAAAGAAGCTGTTGAGCGCATGTTGAGCTTGTGTAGAAACGTAGACCTTGCCATCCTTCAATCGCTTGAGCAGATCCTCCGGAGGCAAATCAGCCAGCTCAAGCTCGTCGGCCTTTTCAAAGACGCTGTCGGGGATCGTCTCGCGAACAACAATACCAGTGACTTGCCCGATCACATCATTCAGACTTTCCAAGTGCTGAACGTTTAGAGTTGTCCAAACGTTAACTCCAGCTTCTAAAAGCTCAACAACATCTTGCCAGCGTTTGGAGTGACGCGAGCCCTCGGCGTTGGTGTGAGCCAGTTCATCGACAATCAAGAT
>CAYWNG010000768.1:0-3156 GCA_964458685.1 uncultured Pirellulaceae bacterium | reverse complement strand
TTTCGGACAGGTCGCTGAAGCGCTGCCGCAGGTGATCCATGCGTTCAGCCAGCGAAGCTTCGATGGCAGCCTGGGTCCGCGGTACGATACCTTCAAACACCTGCTGATCGTTGAGCTTGACTTTAACGGGCACGCTGAGATCAAGCAGTTGGTCGTTCAGGTAAAGCTTGATCGGGCTGACTTCGCTGACCACGCGAATCTCTTGACCAACGACTTCAGCAACGATCTTTGTACGCTCTTTAGCTAACGACTTATCTACGCCAAGCCAATAGAGTCGACTGTGCGTTCGATCGTCTTGAAGCCAAACGATCTTCTTGGGCCAAGCTTGTCGAGTAAACTTCTTGAACCAAGGCAGAACCTCGCGGTCTTTTGAATTCATCCAATGGCCGGTGTTCGGATAGATCTGTACGAAGTGTTCATACCCACCCACGTCTTCCTTAGCAAGTCGCGACAGTTCTTCTCGCCACTGCTCGGCTAGCTTATTGCGATTGTAAGCGGCATCATCGCCTCCCATAAACAACGCAAAGGGAACATTGCGAAGGCCATCGGCTTTCGTCTCGTTAGGATGTCCCGCCATCATGGAAACTGCGGCGAATCGATCCGACATTCGCGGTGCAAGTTGAAAAACGCCATCGCCGCCTGCGCTGTAGCCCATTAAGTAGACTCGATTCGGATCAACATTCTTGCAGGCGACAAATGCCAAAATCAGCCGATCGATCAAGTCGTCCATATGCGCCTCGTGCCACAGATTCCAAGTGTCTGTGGGGGCTCGTGGAGCCACATAAAAACCCTCTTCGGGTTCATACAGTCGAATTTGATTTCGCCACTGTTGGTCGTTAACTCGCGCTGGTGCGTTGCCACCGCCGTGCATCGAAATGTAGAGAGCCGCACCAGAACTTGGAGCTTGCCCGAACTGCTTGACGAGCAACCGCATCGCCTTGTCGCCGAACTTGATTTCGTCTTTGTCGACTTCCTCTTGCAACTGTGCCTTGATGCCGGCAGTCTTTTCGGCCCACAGTTTTGATGCGACCTGTTCGGCCTGTTCCTTCGTTAAAGATTCCGATTGTCTGGCGGACGCTGGCGTAGGCAATAGTGCCAAGACAATGAACAAACAAGCAAGAGCGTTAGTCGACGCAAAAAGTAAACGAGCCATGGGAGCCTTTGTCAATGTACTGTAATGATGTACTGTGTTAATGTACTGAACCAAGTGTCAAGTGTTAGAATCAACGGTCAAGCTATCAGAGTTACCAAGTTATCTCAAGGACCGTTAGCAATCATGAGTAATCTCGCTCGACAGTTCACGGCTGCGAAAGAGCAGCTTGAAAAAGGCTCCGTGACGAAATTTAGACTCTTCTCTAACGGTCAACCGCTTAGCTTTCGCGAGGTAATCGAGCTTTGGCAAACTGTAGAGTCGTTTGGCAACCATTTCAACTCTCTGCTCCAGGATTCGCCCTACCAAGCTTTTCGCTGGGAAACTCCTCGCTGCTGTACGAGTTCCTGGAACAATCCCTTCGAGTTTGTGTTGATCGACGCGCCCAGTTTGTTGACGCGGCGTCCCGATGCGAAAACCTACGACGAGTATTTTGCCAATGGAAAAGCGGATGGAGTCGTAAGCTTCATGAACTACGGCGGCGACGCGCTGCTGATTTCGCCAACGCCTGTTGAAAGGGAGCATCATCCGTACGGACACCTCGCTGCGTTCGTACGTTCGGCCCCAGAGCCTCAAGTGCAAGCCCTTTGGCGCGAGGTCGGAAAGCAGATGGCCAGTCGAGTTGCCGATTCGCCCATTTGGCTCAACACTCATGGTGGTGGCGTTGCTTGGTTGCATGTACGTCTAGATCGAACCCCAAAGTATTACGGTTTCTCGCCCTACCGTAACGCGAAGTAATCGCGAATCATTTTCGAGGGCTCCTTGTTTTGTGAATTTGTGTCAAATCTTCGAATCGGTACTATTGACTTAGTAGTACTAATTTAATAGTACTAGCTGACACACATAGGGTTGTTTGCGAGTGAGGATGATCGATGAGCGACTTAACGCGAAAGTTTTCGAAAGAACTGAACTCGGGTACGGCTGCATTAGCGCTGCTTGGGATCTTGATCAAATCAAAGAAGCCCATGTATGGCTACGAACTGGGAATGCAGTTGGCTGGGATTTCGGACGATGGCTTACCGATGAATCAAGGAGCCCTGTATCCGGTGCTTCGATCGCTGGAACGAGCCGGACTACTTTCGTCGCAAACCGAACCTTCCACTTCTGGTCCGCCGCGCCGCTATTATTCGCCGACTCCAGAAGGCAAGGCCGAGTATCGGCAATGGTGTCAAGTTTGGCAGCAGACTCGCAATTGGTTGGATAGCGTCCTGGAGACTCAAAATGAACCCGCAGAAAACAAGCGATCCGGTCGTACCTCCAGCCGCTCATAGATATCTGTGCGAGCTTGAGTTGGAGGTCAAACAGATACCGGGATGCAATCCCGAAGAGGCGATTTCGGACGCTCGTGAATTTCTCTTGTCCGACTACGAAGCCTTGGTCAGATCTGCTGAACCACCTGACGATCAATCACACTACGATCTGATTGTTGAGAGCTTTGGCACTCCGAAAGAAGTGGCCAATCAATACAAGTCGGCAACTGTTCCAACGCCCAAGTGCACAGCTCCGGGTTACGCTCCCGGCTGGCGCATCTGTTGTACAAAATGTGGTCGCAGCGCGCCGTTAGCAGCCATCGGTGGAACTCGCGTCGGTGCCTCCAGCGTTCACAAGTACACTTTGGGGTTTTGCCACGATTGCAAGCGCCTACGGTGGATGCGCATCCTGCAAGACTTGGATCAAACCAATCTCACCGAGATGCTCGACGGCAATGTGACTACCGAGCAACTCCGCAAGAACCTGCACGCAAATGTTCCCAAGCTAGTTCTGAAGATCCTTCTGCTGACGTTCTCTTTGCAGCTCGTCATCTTTCTTGTCGTTGGCGGTATCGTACTTTTAAGTCTGTGGTACACCGGTGTTCTTGCAACTAGCAATCTGGATTGATGAACAAATTCGCCCCGAAGGGGCCTCAACAAATCAGCCCGGGGCAACGCCCCGGGAAACGAAGAATAACCAATCCCATCGCCCTGAAAGGGCAATTCAAATCAATCGCTGACATACCGTTCGTCGAA
>CAYWNG010000767.1:0-3162 GCA_964458685.1 uncultured Pirellulaceae bacterium | reverse complement strand
GAATCTTGTTTTTGTCAGCGACTGACTTCAATTCCAAAGGAACCGGAGCCTAACGAGAGCGTCCCGCTTAGGCGGCCAGTGGCCGTTCTGAACTAGCCGCAACGCGTTAGCGTCCGGTTTTGCCTGCATTTAAAATTCGGACTCGCGCAGTTTTCGATCCGGCTGAATCTTGTTTTTGTCAGCGACTGACTTCAATTCCAAAGGAACCGGAGCCTAACGGCTGGCGGCTAGTATTCCTAAGCGGGACGCTCTCTAACGGCTGGCGGCTAGCATTCCGGGCACTGACCGACTATTCTTCTGCATGCTTTTTGCTCGAAAACTTGTATCGACGAGTTAGTGCAGAAGGCAATGGCTGGCGAAGTTCTTGAGAGAACCCACGCGATGAATGCACAGGTTGGGTCATCAATTAAGTTCGACCAGGGAACTTTGCTACTCAGCGGATTTTCTCAAGTGGCCGTGGAGCGGATTTTTCCAGGAGTTCCTTTGCAATGGGATTCGCGAGTCGGTCAGTTTCGTACCGACGCTCGTTGGTACGGCGAGGTTCTGACTCAGCTACATCGAGTTGCTGGACAAGTTGAGAACGACGTTCAGCGTTGGCAGAAGGTTGCCTGGTCAAAGGTCTGTCTTCCCGAGCTGCGAAATCCGCAATCCGAAGCTTTGGATGCCTTGAATGCCAACGGCTATTGTGGCTTGGTCGTTATGCCAACTGGTACTGGCAAAACAGTCGTTGCTCTAGAAGCCGCTCGTCGACTCGCAATTTCGACGCTCTTCGTAGCCCCGATTCGTGACTTGATGTATCAGTGGCATCGTCGAATTCAAGAATTGCTTGGGTATGACGCTGGAATCATTGGCGATAACACCTTTAACGTTCGTGCGATTTCTGTTACTACCTACGACAGTGCCACCATTCACATGCACAGTTTGGGGAACCGCTTTGGTCTGTTGGTCTTTGATGAATGCCACCATCTTCCAGGTGACTTCTATCGTGACGCGGCGCTTATGTCGGCTGCTCCTCATCGCATTGGCCTGACTGCGACGCCAGAGCGGGCCGATGGAAAGCACCAACTGCTCTCGCAGCTCATCGGAAAGACCGTTTATGAATTGAAATTGAGCGAAGCGACCGGAAGTCTCTTAGCGGACTACCGCGTGGTGCGCATTCCAGTTTCGCTATCCCCGGCCGAACAAGCTAGATACGATCAACTATCCGAGCAGATTCGCACCTATGTGTATGATCGACGCCAAGCCGACAGTCAGTTTACTTGGGAAAAGCTATGTCAGGAATCAAACCTGGATGCCGCCGCACGGGCGGTAATGAAGGCTTTTCGGCAGAAGATTGCAATTGAGAATCGTGCTGAAGAGAAGCTGCGAGTGCTCGAGGATCTGTTTCGCTTGCATGTGGGTGAGCCAACGCTTGTCTTTGTCGGGTCCAACGCTATGGCTCGTGAGGTTTCATTGCGATTCTTGATACCCACATTGCTCAGCCATTGCGGCAAGAAGGAGCGAGTAGAAATCTTAAATGGGTTTGAGAATGGAACCTATCCTGTGCTTGTAGCAAATCAGATCTTGGATGAAGGAGTCGATCTGCCTGAAGCGAAGATTGCCATTGTTGTTGGAGGCAGTAGTTCGACGCGTCAAGCCAAACAGAGACTGGGTAGAATCCTAAGAAAGTCGACCTACGGTGGAGCCGTGTTGTACGAAGTTGTCCTCTCTGAAACAGGTGAAAACAACCGCTCAAGAGCTCGGCGACGTAGCGATGCGTTTCGAGGATCGCAGAGATCCAAAGAGCCGCGCTTAGACTCTGGATCGGAAGAAGGCTAAGCGATCATGCTGCGATCCGAAGAAAGCTTAGTGGAGTACGACTTTCGACGCGGGCTAGTGTTGCCTGATCGATTGACCCGTCCCGCGCATGATCACTATCTTGGGGCGGCCGATTCGTTGCTGGAACTCTATCGAAACAGCATCGGGGCGACTCGACAGCATATACACCAACGGGCCGAACAGATACTCGATCCTTTGGGTGATTGCTCCAGCCGTCGCGTGGCTGCTTTCGTGAAGCTGTTGGATGATGCGAGTCAATACGATTTGGATGCAGGTCGGCAAGCGGCCAAGCTGCGGCAACAAGTTTTTCAAGCTGCTGCGAGTAAACATCCGCTAGTCACTTCAGCGTCCGGCATCTTCACCTCGGATCATTGGGCTGTCAAACGCGAGATTGCGAAGCACTTAAATATGCCCTGGTCGGAGATCGAACGCAAGCTCTTTGCTGATGTAATTGAATTCCACACGCTCAAGTCGTTCGAGGGATACGAAAATGCGGCCGCATTGCTGGCTCGCTACAACGTAGCGCAAGTTCAGGCTTGTTTGTATCGCGCCACCAAGATGGTGTTGTGGGCTAACAGTGATCTAAAGACGATTGTTCGAGCCATCAAGCTTTCGCGCCTGATGCACTTGATTCGACCACTGGGGGACGGGCGTTTTCAGTTTGTGTTGGGTGGTCCCGCCAGCCAATTGCGGTCAACTCGTCGATATGGTGTGGCGATGGCCAAGATGATACCGATGTTGTTGAGCTGTAGAAATTGGAGAATGATGGCCACGATTGCAACCAGGTCGGGGCGGCCAATGCAAATGCAACTCTCAAGTGACAACGGATTGCGGTCACCGGTTCAACCGGCTGCAGAGTTTGATTCTGAAATTGAAGAAGAGCTCATTGCCAAATGGAATGACAAGCCGATTCCCGGTTGGACGATTCATCGCGAGTGCGAGTTGTTAGTTGAACATCAAAGAGTTTATCTTCCGGATTTTCTTGTCGAGCACGATTCGGGAAGGCGCATTCACATTGAAATTTTAGGCTTTTGGACACCAGAGTACATTCAAGCCAAGTTACGCACGCTGGAGATGTTTCAGGAGGAACCGATTCTCATCATTGCCTCCAAGAAACTTGCGCAAGACTTAAAAACGCTTCCGGATCAACTGTCCAAAAACATCATCTGGTATAAGACACGTCTGCCGATGAATGAAATTGCAACCCGACTAGGTCAGTTCCTCACGCCCAGTTAGCCTTCGGCAAATCAGCTCCTTTACTTCCAGTCTTGACGACTTCTATTGCCAGTCTTCCCGACTTCAATTGACTGTCGCTAGCTCTTCCGTGCTTTGTGGAGCGGCAAT
>CAYWNG010000766.1:0-3169 GCA_964458685.1 uncultured Pirellulaceae bacterium | reverse complement strand
GCAGCCTGCTGGAGGTAACTATCAACTGCAATCTGGTGGTGGTCTGCTGACACAACTGGATAACGTAACCAATTTCTCAGACGGTAAGCTGTCCAGCACATTGCCCTAGTAGCTCAAGTTGGCACAGTACATGCATTCTTATCTAACCCTACGTAAAGGCCCTCAAAAGCGCTTCAAATTGAGAAATCAGTATCAGTCTGAGGCGCACGCGAAGGCACAAAGGCGAGTGATTGAAATGACGTCAACCGTATCAAGAACGAAAAGAGATCTGCGAGGCTTCACGCTGGTGGAGTTGCTGGTCGTCGTCGGATTGATCGGATTTATGTCCAGCATGATTATGTACGCCTTGTTGGGCGCACAGACGGATGCTCGAGTGTCGAAGACGCGAAGTACGATTCAAAAGCTGAATGAAGTCGTTCTTCAGCAATGGGAAGAGTACCGCTATCGCCCGGTAGATATGCGCAGGGCATCGTTCATACCGTCGACTGCTGCCTATCCGACTTTGTTGCCTCGAACGCAAACGCACCTTCGCACGATGATCCTACGGGATTCGATGCGGATGGAGATGCCCGACCGAGCTGCCGATCTTCTTTTCGAACCATCGCAGTATGTGGTTCCAGCCAATATGCCTTCGGCAGCCGTGAATCAAGGCGGCTCCTATTTGTCGGTGCGAGCTTATCCACACAAGTTCGGTGCGCTGTACGGCGCTCTTTACAGCGCACTGGTCAATAGCACTGATCCCAAAGTGGTTGCGGCTAAGGCCAGCGCTCCTCTGGTGGCTCCTGGCACCTTTGCGTCGTCAGGAGGAGTAGCAATGTCTATTGGCCCGAATCAAGCCCCCGCTCCGTTGTTCAGCAATGGTGCCGCAGGAATTGCACTGTGGGAAGATGTGATCGAATCTAGTGAGTTGCTCTACTTGATTATCTCGACCTCAAACTTCGCCGGCTCGCCAGCACTAGAGCTATTTCGTCCGAGTGAAATCGGAGATCCCGACGGCGACGGATTGCTTGAGTTCATCGATGCTTGGGGGCGTCCGATCCGTTGGATTCGTTGGCCTGCAGGATACCCCAGCGATTTGAATCGTTTCGCAAACACCGATGCGATGGACCCTTTGCGAACGGACTGGAGATTCGCCGACACAAATTGGCCCGAGCAACACAAGCCGCAAACGATTGTTCCGCTAATTGTATCGTCGGGAGCTGACGAGGTTTTTGGGGCAACGTTCAACTTCACGAATGCTTCCGGTCAGGTTGTCCCGTTGGTCTATGCTCGAATGACACAAGGTTCTGGGTTGGGACAGTTCTATGTCGATCCATTTTTTACTTGGGACTTTAGCAATCATATGCCCAACGGTGCCAGTAGCGGTCAACCATTCGATGCGACAAATCCGCTTGGATACCGCGCCAATCAGTTGGGCGGTGTGACAACGTCCAACCAAGTCTTCGCTGCCGATGACATCACCAACCACGACCTAATTCTGGAGCCGTAAGATGAATCGTATTTGCTTCAGAACCATGTCGACAAAACGCGCGCTGACGCTGGTTGAGCTGTTGATCGTGATGGCAGTGCTGATCATTCTCGCCTCGATTTCGCTCGGTGCGATGAAGAGTCTCTTGCGTGGCCAAAAAGTCTCGCAGGCATCGGTGGTGGTGCGGCAATATTTGCAGAACGCCCAGATGCGGGCCGTTGCTAGCGGCCGACCTGTAGCGGTGTTTCTCGATCGATTGAGTATGGCCAATAGCGGGGCTGGTTCGACGCCCACTGCAGCCAATTACAGCGTAACGCGCATGCAGTTTGGTGAAGTCTTTCCTCCTTACACTGGGGACATCGACGGAGTTTTGGGGACGCTTCGCGAATTCAATTTTTCCGATACCAACATCGCTTGGAATCAAGATGCCAACAACAACTATGCTACCGCTCGGATGCCGCTGGATAACCATGCGGATGCAGTTGAGTTTGCGTTGGCAGACGTCTTGTCTGGGTTCGGAACAGGCGATTCGGACAGTGCCACCAATCCAGGCTTCGTTAGGCCAGGGGACTTGATTGAATTCGAGGGCTACACAGGTAGGTTCACTATCGAGCGATACAAGTTATTGGGTGCTGCGACGGTGATCGTTCAGTTTTTCAATCCTCCTACAAGCTACAGCCTCGCTCGTTCTTTGAAGGCTAACAGCGCCAGACATTTGATTTACGAAACTGCGGACCATGCGGCTGTTGCTCCGCAGTTATCACTTTCGATACCAGATGGCGCTCCTCCGGGGTTTGTTCCCACCAAACCAGTTCGATTTCGGATCTACCGTCAGCCAACACGATCGTTGGTTGGTTCGCTGGTCTTGCCGCGAGGCACTTGTATCGATCTTTCGGTCTCCGGTGTGGGTCTTAAAGACAGTCCGCCCGATGGCGGCACCTTTGGACTCGCTGCGGCGCCGGCTGGCGCAGGCACGCCTTCAGCGGCAGATTTCAGCCGGATTGGTCTCGTGTTCAACAGCGAAGGTCGTTTGGCGTACATCATTGACGACAACACGATGCGAACGCCAACGCGCAGAGCGTTGGACTCATCCTCGATGGTCTATCTGATGGTCGGACGGACAGATCAAGTATTGCCTGGCTTCCCAGCTAACTCGATGAAGCTAGCCGTCACTCAACATCCCGACTACGGCGCCAGCGAGCTGCCGAAATCGAATCTCTCGGACCCAGAGAATATATGGGTGACCTGCAATCCATTTACCGGTGAGGTGAAGACATCGCCTAACGGAACAGTTGACCTGTCTGCCAAATGGGCGGCGGTACAATCCAACGCCACGACTCCAGTTGTCGACGTGATCAGCGAAGCACGATCGATGGCTGCAGCGGGAACGACAAACTAGGTGTACCGATGAAGACTCTACAGATGAATCAGCGAATGAAACTCACACCAGCGCCCTCCGTAGCCACCGCTGCCAAGCGGTGGATTACTCCAATGCGTGGTGCCCAATCCAGTCTTCAACGACGCGTTGCAGCAACCATCTTGGAAGTTCTGTTTGCAACGATCGTAATCGTCATTGGTCTGCTTGGTATTGCCACGCTGATTCCCTTTGCTGCTCGCGATGCGCAGACTGCGAACAATCACAACCAAGCGGTCTCTTTGGGATTGGCTTGGGCTGACAGCTTTTTTGCTCGGGGCTTGCAG
>CAYWNG010000765.1:0-3172 GCA_964458685.1 uncultured Pirellulaceae bacterium | reverse complement strand
GGCCCGCCGGTTTGCACGCAAACCGGCGGGCCGTTGGCCCTTTGTTTTTATGGCGGGCAGGGCTTCGCCCCTAAAACCAAAAAACGCAACTTCAAAAAGCGTTAGCGAGGGACAGCCCGAAACCTCAAAAAAAGCCGGTCCCTCGCTGACGCAGCGGGTTGGGATTTGGTGGCCTTGTCGGGTGAACCGCATCAGCGGCCCGAAACAATTAAGATTTGGTTGGGTTTCTAAACTATCTAACTCTGTCGAAGATGGCCACCGGCATTTTGCAGGTCAAATTCGCGCAGACTAGGGAGTTTTGTTGACTACAATGGCCAACAGCCTCCTACCTTGTTACCCCCACCCCCCTTGTGGCAGCCCCGCCTAGGATTTTGCGATGCAATTGTTTTCGAAGCGCCCTAGAACTACCCAGCGACCTGGCCGCGTCATTCTTTCCACAATCATCGTGCTGGTGATCCTGGTTTCTAGCGGTTTGGCCTACAACCGATTCGTGGCCCAAAAAGAGTCCACCGGCTTGGTGGAAGAGCCAGTAACCTTCGCGGTCGAAAAGGGACCGTTCGATCACGTAGTCTTGGAGCAAGGCGAAATCGAGAGCAGCTCGAACATCGACGTCGTCAATGAAGTCAAGGCTCGAGGTGCGACCGGTATGACCATTCTTTGGGTCGTGCCTGAAGGTACGTACGTCAAGAAGGGCGATAAGCTGGTCGAACTGGATTCATCGGGACTACAGGACGAACTGTCGGCTCAACGGATCAAGGTCCTTGGCGCGGAAGCTCAAGTAATCAGTAGCGAAGCAACTGTCAGCACCAATGAAATCGCTCTTCAAGAGTATCTCGAGGGTACCTATCAATCGGAACGGCGAGCCATCCTGTCCGAAATCGACTTGGCTCAACAAACCCTTCGTAAGGCTGAATTGAATCTGGACAGCGCTCGCAGACTTGCAGCCAAAGGGATGATTAAGGGACTGCAAATTGAGGCCGAAGAGTTTTCTGTATCAAATTCACGAACGTTATTGGAATCCGCGCAGAGCAAACTCAAAGTGCTCGACGAACTGACCAAAGAAAAGAATCGAGTGCAGCTTGCTTCCAATATCGAAGCGTCGAAGGCAAAGCTCAGCTCCGATCGCAATGTATTGAACGAAGAACAGACCAAGCAAACTGAAATCCAAGACTTGATCAAGAAGTGTACGATCTACTCGCCGGCCGATGGTATCGTCGTTTACAACAACGAACGAGGCCGTGGAGGTAGTGTGGACTTCATGGTCAAGGAAGGGGCTGTGATCCGCGAACGCCAAACGATTCTTAAGCTGCCTGATCCATCTAAGATGCAAGTCAAGGCGCTGGTCAACGAATCGCGAATCGTCCGTATCGTTCCGGGCATGGCTTGTAAGGTTAAAGTAAGTGCATATCCCAACGAGATGCTGGCGCGTGTCAAGCGAGTGAATAAGTATGCCGAGCCGGGAAGCTGGTTCAGTTCATCAGTGAAGGAATACGCTGCTTATCTTGAAATCGTTGATCCACCCGAAGCGATCCGCACGGGTATGTCAGCCGAAGTCCGCATCTTCGTCGAACAACTGCCTGAAGCCTTGCAGATTCCTGTTCACGGCGTGTACGAGTACCGTGGCCATCTGTTCTGCTTGGTGAAGAAGGGCGAGAACGAATGGGAGACTCGAGAAGTCAAGATAGGCGCGACCAACGAAAAGAACGTGACGATCTCTGAAGGCTTGGCCGAAGGCGACGAAGTTGTCTTGAATCCTCGCAGCTTCCAAAACTTGATGAAGCTTCCCGAGATTGAATTGGTTGAGCAACGTGACGAATTGCAGAAGTTGGCAGCCGAGCCCATGAAGGTTGATCCGGCAGCAGCCGGCGGTGGTCGCCGTCCAGGCATTGGCGGACCTGGAATGGGTGGAGCCGGGATGGGCGGAGCTGGAATGGGTGGCGGCATGGGTGGAGCAGGCATGGGCGGCGGACGTGGACCCGGAGCGGGTGGCGCTGGATTTGCAGGTCCAGGTGCTGGCGGACCAGGAGCAGGCGGATCAGGTGCTGGAGGTCCGGGTGCCGGAGGGCCGGGAGCTGGTGGACCACGCGCGGGCGGTCAAGCGTTTGGCGGACCGGGGGCAACAGGCGGCGGAGGTCGCGAATCGCGGGGTGGACCGAAGGCTGAAGGAACGGAAAAGCCGGCTAGCCCTACGACCGAAAGCCCAGCGACTCCCACAGACGCAACCACTACTACTGGAAAGTAATCAACGTGGCTCAGTCGATGATACATGCTTGCTCGATCCGCAATCTAAAAAAAGAATACGTCCTCAAGGGCGAAACCGTGAGGGCTCTTCGTGGCGTTTCCTTTGATGTTCCCGAAGGCGACTACGTAGCCATCATGGGACCATCGGGCTCTGGCAAGAGTACGCTGCTGAATCTGTTGGGGTGCTTGGATAAACCTTCGTCGGGCGAGCTACTGCTGGGCAAAGATAACGTAGCTCATATGTCCGATAACCAACTGGCTGAGATTCGTTCGCGACGCATCGGCTTTGTGTTTCAGTCTTACAACTTGATCCAACAATTGACCGTGGTTGAGAACATCGAAGTACCGCTTTACTACCAAGGCAGACTTGGCGCGAAAGAGCGAAAGCGTTGTATCGAACTGGCTGAACGCGTTGGCCTCGGTGAGCGATTGACTCACCGCCCCACGCAGCTTTCCGGTGGTCAGCAACAGCGTGTGGCGATCGCTCGCAGCCTTGTGAACGACCCTTACTTTATCCTTGCCGACGAAGCGACGGGTAATTTGGACTCGAAGACTACCGCTGAAATCCTTGCGCTGTTTGACGAACTGAATGACGAAGGCAGAACGATCATCATGGTCACGCACGAAGACGATGTCGCGGCAAGAGCCAAGCGAGTCGTACGATTGCGAGACGGTCTTCTGCAATCGGACGTAATGAACGATCCAATTGCGCGTAAAGCAGCGGCCGCGCACGCGTTGGACCCCATTGTGGAAACTGCCGATGAGCAGGCCATGCATCAGCCAACGACGGCACCAGCGAACTAGTTGACGAACTTCGGAGTGCCTCATGCTTTTTCTTAGAACACTTAATCTTGGCATCAAGAGCCTGCTGCTTCACCCGTTGCGGTCACTTTTGACGGTACTGGGTATCTTCATTGGCGTCGCCAGTGTG
>CAYWNG010000764.1:0-3173 GCA_964458685.1 uncultured Pirellulaceae bacterium | reverse complement strand
GACCTTGGTGCGAATCGGTAGGCCAAGCCCAGTCACGACCATCTCGCAATGCCCAGTAGTTTGTTACGGGGCGATTCAGTAGCTCGATGAAACGAGTCGGGATCTGGCCGCCACCATTCCAACGGTCGTCGATGATCAGAGCTTCTTTGTTGAACTGGCCATACAATTGTCGGACGAAATCGTTTTGGCCGGGTACTCCTGTGTTGACGACATAGATATAGCCGACTTTGCCTTGGGTCTTCTCTTCGACATACTTGCGATTCGTTTCAATCCACTGACGGAATCGAAGGTTCGCGTCGCTACCAGAGAGCTTGACGGAGAATTTGTTGTCTTTCGAGTCGAGCTTGGTGTCAGAACTGAAAGTGAGCGTTACGACTTTATCGGCCAGGCGCTGAAGAGCCGCATAGGGATCTTGCTTCGTGTCTACAGGCAATCCGTTGATCGCTAGCCAGTAGTCGCCAACTTTGACTCCGTTAGCTACCAACGAATTGCGAGCGTCATCATCCCAAGCCGAACCTTGGAAGAGTTCAGCGACTCGGAACGCGCCCTCATGAAGTTCAAGTCTCGCCCCAAGTACCGCAATCGAAGCCTTAGGAGCTTGCTCAACATCACCTTCGCTGTAGTAGGCGTGCCCCACGTTCAATTCCGAGATCATCTCACGAATAATGAAACTAACGTCGCGGCGCGAAACGCAATCGTCAAGCATTGCTGCGTAGTGGTCGTAGGTTGCCTTCCAGTCCACGCCATGCATATTAGGATCGTAGAAATAGTCGCGTTCAATTCTCCAGGCGTCTCGTAGAACTTGTTTCCATTCTGTAGAAGGATCAATCGTTACGTTCATGCCTTGGAAGGGCACCTCATTCTCCAGCTTTTGTCCTGCTGCGGCATCGACAACCCAAGCTTTTGCAGGACCGCCCACGACAAGCAATTTCTTGCCGTCGTAGGTGATTCCAAATTGCGACTTTCCTTCGACCACTGCCTGCTCTTTACGATCTTTCGAGCTAAAGTCGATCAGCTTGATCGATCCAGCCGGATTCACCTCATCCTCATCTTCGCCGCGAGGCTCAACGCGACCATAGATCAGATGACCTTTGTCGTTGACAGCCAATCGCCCAAAATTTCCTTGAGGCACTGCAATTCGATACGCGCGAGCTTCGATCTCTGTTGCATCGATTGAGAATGGCTTAGGTTCGGACTTTGTGTCAGACTTGCTGTCTAATTTGCTGTCTGATTTGTCAGCTTCAGCAGAAGGAGCCTTCTTCTCGTCCTTGCTGTCGACCGTTGTCTCGGTCGGCTCTTCGTCGCTTTCGACTTTGATCAGTGTCTTAACGTCTGGACGCAAAGGCATGGCCATCAGCACTTCTGTGCCCGAGTAGATAAAGGTCGATCCGACGTCTTCGTACTTCGGCGAGTTGAACGCGCGGTTGCTGCTGTAGAAAAGATACTCGCCTTTGCGATCGAAAACGGGATTGTGGTCGTTGAAAAATCCGCTGGTTAACTTCTGCTTGGTGCCATTGCTGACGTTGTAGACCCATAGAGCAGTGTTGGGAGTTCGTGTGTCTTCGTTCTTGGCATAGGTAACCCACTCGCTGTTGTGCGACCAGTTGACATTCACATCGCGAGCTGTTGGATCGCGGTCGAACTGTTTGGTCTCGTTCTTTTCGATCGAATGCAAGAACATCGCTCCGGTTTTGTCATAGAAATAGATCCACTTCCCATCTGGGGACCAGGTTGGGCCAAAGCGGAAGCATGTGCCACCTTGCGTGAGCTGTTTGGCTTCGGAGCCATCGTCAGACTTGGCAATGTAAAGCTCGTACTCGCCGCTCGCATCCGACAGATAGCTAATCCATTTGCCGTCTGGACTCCACGTCGGATCACGCTCGGCCACGCCACTAGTGCGAGTCAAGTTTCTTGGCGAACCGGTTTGAGTTGGGATCGTCCAAACGTCTCCACGCGCTGCTACGACAACTCGCTTGGCGCTGGGCGAGACGTGCAAGTGGGATACAAACTGGGATGCATCGACGTTGCGAGGCCGCAACTTGGGTCGATCGCCAGGAACGGTAATGTTGACTTGAGTCGCTTTGCCGGTGGTCAAGTCAATTAGATAAAGCCCTGTACCGTTTTGAACTACGATCTCGCCTTTACCATCAACGCCAGGTCCGATCGATGGGAAACTACAATCGTTCGTCGTAAAGTTGGTGATCTGCTTTCGCTCAGTCGATTTGGTATCGTAGGCCCAGATGTTCAAGCGATGCTCGGGACCAGCATCACTCACGTAGTAGACTGTCGAACCGTGCCACATCGGCAAGCTGTCCGTGCCTTCAAAGTCGGTGATTTGCAACGAACTATTGGCCTTAAGATCAAACAACCAGATATCCGAAGCCATTCCGCCGCGATATCGCTTCCAAGTTCGATAGTCGTGACTGTGCGGAGTGTAAGCCAACCATTGCCCATCACCGCTGATAGTGCCATTGGTTCCGTAGGGAACGACCAGTCGTTGAGGAATCGGATCATCAACACCGCGAACGAATAGTTGGTCTTGCCGAGCAAGTCCTGAGAAGCAATCGGACGAGTACAGAAGCTTACCGTCGGGCGTCCAGTCGCACAGAAGTTCATTGCTGGGATGAAAGGTAACTCGCTTGGCAGGACCACCGGCGGTCGGAATCGTGTAGATGTCCGCATTACCGTCGTAGTTGCCAACAAACGCGATCGATTTGCCGTCTGGGCTGAATCTTGGTAGGACCTCTACGCCAGCAGGTGAGACCAGTGGTGTTGCCATTCCTCCAGCGCGCGGCACGGTCCAAATATCTTCGCCGTAAACAAACGCGATACTGTCCGCACTGACATCGGGGAATCGCATCATCCCAGCGTTTGGCTTGACTTGCGCGATTGCGGCTGAACCGCACAGCCCAATCACAATCCCTAAGAGGTGCCGTAGAGGTCGAAAAGTGGAAAAAGACAAAGTGCTGGACCAAATCGATGCCACGCTGAAACTCCAAGGATGGTAGAAAATCGCTGCTTAGAAACAGCCACGGCGACGCATTATAGTTCGCAGGCTGGACCCCAATTTAGGAATCTACGCTAAAATGAGGACGGCGGCGTGTTGCCGATGACGCACCATGTTGCCGATGCCGGGCTTTTGTTGCGAATTAAATTGTCGTTAAGTTAGTGTG
>CAYWNG010000763.1:1121-3177 GCA_964458685.1 uncultured Pirellulaceae bacterium | reverse complement strand
GGTGGCGTTGTCGCGATCAATACGTCCGCGAAGTGCGTTTCGAATGGCTTGCGGTTGCTCGTAGATCTCTTTCAGCATGTAGTGCGCAAAGCCATCCAAGCCTGACTCTTGCACTTGTTCGCTCAGTTGTCGAACCTCGGGACGAATTCGTCCATGATCGCGATGTAAGACTTGAATGCTATCTGGACGAATCACGGCTAACTGGTGATCGGCCAAGTAGATGATGCGATCGGTGTGTCCAACTAGCGGTGATGTATCGCTGGCGATAAACTGCTCTTGCTTGCTGACGCCGATAACCAGTGGGCTACCGCAACGAACTGCAATCAGCAGGTCAGGAAAGTCGCGGAACATGATCAGCAGGCCGTACGCGCCTCGCAGTTGTAGCACAGACTCCTGAACAGCTTCGACGCAATGTTGTACGGTGACTTCCGATTGCCCTTCGCTTAAGTCCTTCAAGCGATCTACGACCAAGTGAGCCACGACTTCCGAGTCGGTTTGTGAGCGAAACTGGTAACCCTTGGTAGTCAACATTGACTTGAGCGATTCGTAGTTCTCAATCACACCGTTGTGTACCAAAGCGACTTGTCCAGTACCGCCGATATGTGGGTGCGCGTTCTCTTTGGTCGCAGGTCCGTGAGTGGCCCAGCGAGTATGCCCAATACCGATGGTTCCTTTGAGCGACGATTGTTGAACCATCTGGGACAGTTCGCTAACGCGGCCCGTAACCTTGGCTACGCGAATCGGTTCGCTGGGACACAGCATAGCGATGCCCGCGCTGTCATACCCGCGATACTCCAACTGCTGCAGTCCACGAATCAGAAAGGGACTGGCCACTTTGAAGCCGACGTAACCAACGATACCGCACATGGGACACTCTTAATCTCGTAGTATTTTTGAACCGGGCCAGAAGCCATTGTCACGAACTGATTGGCAAACTTGATCACGAAAAGGCAGCCTCAGTGCGCACCTTCTACCGCCGGTCTTGTATTCGACTACCTGGAAAGTAGCTCGAAATTCGACTTGAAGGAAGATAAGTTGGCTAGATTTTGGACTCCCACCATCCTTTGTTTGGCTTACCGAGCGCTAACCCGCCCTTAAACCTGTCAGAAAGCAGAGTTGCTATCAATGAAATCGCTTGCAGCCGGAAAAATCTGCTTAATCCGCAAAGTTTAACAGTACTCGCCCGGTTGATCGTGACGATGACATTTCGAGAAGACCACCATCGGGAAGGTGAACGAAATGACAATCTTTGGCCGCAAGTTTCCACTGTTTAGTTTGGCGATCCTGACCTGCGTTACGGTAGGTTCTACAGGATGTAATCTCTGTTGCCCACCTTACTTGGATGACTATGCAACCGTCGGCGGAAAATGGTCGCGGTCCAATCCAGCCGAGGGCCGCGTCGGATCAGCCTTTAGCGATCCAGGCGTTACTACAGCCAGTGCGGTCGAATATATCGAGACAGTTCCTGATGGTGAGATCATTCAGGAATTTCCTATGGACCAAGGCATCGAGATTATCGAGCCTGAAGTCATCGTAGAACCTGGCGTCATCAATCTCGGTGAAGGCTGGTAGCCACTGGCATTGCTGCCTCTGAGTCGATTGCGAGGGTTAACGTCGTCGTTAACGTCGTGGCTACTTCGCGCGGAAGGCTGCGTACTCTTCTGCGGTAATCTTGCCGTCGTTGTTGACGTCGGCACCTTTAGGTGGCGATATCATCTTCGCAGCTTCATCCTTAGACAACGTTCCATCGTTGTCTTTGTCGTATTTGGTGATCTGCTTCTTAGCCCATTCCACCTCGGCTTCGGTATATTTACTCGATGGAGCCGCACCGGACTTGGACGCTGTGGTAGTCGAGCTGCCCGAAGACTTCGACGATGAAGAGCCACCAACTTGAACACCGGCCTTCGAAGCGACTTGGCACTCTCTAGCAGTGATGATTCCGTCTGAGTTCAGGTCCCACTGCTGGAATTCGTTCATTGCCGATTCTGTCAGCGTACCAGCGAATTCCGAAAGCGTGACCTGCGAGTCGTTGTTAATGTCACTGCTGGTAAAGAAG
>CAYWNG010000763.1:0-1111 GCA_964458685.1 uncultured Pirellulaceae bacterium | reverse complement strand
GCTTGCGTTCGACGAACTAGTTTTATAGCTCTTCGCATCACCAAAGCGTTTCTCTTCTTCTTTGCCCTTAGCTGCGGTCTTGCTGCTGTTTCCATTGTTACCGCGATCGTCGCCGCGATCACCGCGAGACCAACCGCCTTGGCCACCGCTTCCCCAGCCGCCCGAGCTTCCGCCCCATCCACCGCTCTGCGATTGTTCTCCACCGTTCTGCTGCTGTTCACTCATTCGACGCATCGCGTATCGAACAGCCAGCTCGTCAATGGTTAGCTTGCCGTCTTTGTTCTTGTCATACTGAGCCACATCTTCTGCGGAGTAACGACTTTGAGCGATCTCTTCGGCATTCAGAATCTTGTCACCATTTTTGTCGTATCGACGAACTCGCTCCTCGGCTTCAGCCTTGTCTCGATCGGTCAACTTGATGGTTGGAGCTGCATCAGCCGAATTGCCGAACCCAGGAATCTTCGGCAGCTCTGAACTGAGCTTAAAGTCGGGAACCAAGAGTTTAGGTTCGTTGCTTTTGGTATCCATTGGGGAATCGGAGCCCTCTGGACTGTCGCTTCGGCCGCCTCTCGATCTTTCAATTTCGGAAGTGATCAAGTCAATCGGGATCGGCTTAGAGAGATCGATTTTGGGGTTATTCTGAGCCATACGTTGTAGAAAGAACCCGGCAGGGCCTTGCGTCTCATCGGGGTCGATCATGTTGTTACCGTTGCGGTCAAACCGCCGAATCATATCGGTCATTCCGCCGCCGAACCCGCCAAATCCTCGACCACTATCCCCCCCGAAACCTCCACCAAATCCGCCGCCGCCCCAGCCTCCGCCAAAACTGCGGCCACCGCTGTCTCCTCCAAACCCACGGCTACCTCGATCTCCCCGAGAACCCTCCGGTGATTGAGCAAACAGAAGGGCAGGAATGACAATGGCGAACGCTAGTGACAGAAATGCTCGGCGCATAATTTTCAATTGATTTGTAAGCTGCGAAGTATTGGGTTGCCCCAAAGCCACCCTTGCGAGGTGTCCAATAGTATAGTCAACGAACCATAGAACCCCATATCGGGCTCCGAGTTCCGCAACGAAACTGTTGCCGGAAATCCTGAAAACCGTCAAATTC
>CAYWNG010000762.1:0-3182 GCA_964458685.1 uncultured Pirellulaceae bacterium | reverse complement strand
CAACTGGCACCGAGAAAGCTCCGAACGCGGCCCTGTCGCGTGGACGATCAAGCTTACCTCCTACGATGACCTTCCCGAGAACTGGTTCAACGTCGAAAGTCACCTTCGAATTGCAAGGCCAGTAATCAATCTACAAACAGCCAACGATCTTGACGTATTAGAGAGCGATGAAAATTAAATCCAGAAGATGGTCGGACGTTCGTACGAATCGGAGCTTACTTGCTCTAAATTTCGAAAGAGGAGATTTGAACGATGAACCTGCAAAAAACAGTTAGGCATTTGCTCGCCGTGCTCACAGCTTGCTACCCAATGTGTTGGAACGTCTTGGGCTGTCCCAACGATAGCGATCCCGCTGCTCATGCTTCAGAAGATCGAGTCACTTTCAACAAGGATGTCGCGCCGATCATCTACGAACATTGCGCGAGTTGTCATCACGTCGGTCAGGCGGGTCCGTTCGAGCTGATGAGCTACAAAGATGTTCAGCGGCATGCCGAAACGATTCGCGTTGTTGTTGAATCCAAATACATGCCGCCTTGGAAGCCTGTAGATACGGGCATTCAGTTCTCGAACCATCGACAGTTGTTGCCGGAGCAAAGCGCAGCGCTGCTGAAGTGGATTGAGCAAGGCTGTATTGAAGGCGAAGGCCCTGCACCCAAGCCTCCAGCCTTTCCCGATGGATGGAGCCTGGGGAAGCCCGATCTGGTTGTCAAAATGGATCGAGCGTTTTCAGTGCCCGCAGATGGCCCCGACCTCTATCGTTCCTTTGTTCTTCCGGTCAATCTTCCTGAGGACAAGTGGATCAAGGCGATGGAGTTGAGGCCGACGGCTCGCAACGTTGTCCACCATGCGCTGTTCTTTATTGGCGATTCAAGTTCGTTGCGGAATCGAGTTGAGAAAGATGGACAGCCTGGCTTTCGCGGTATGAACTTCATGAGAGGCTCGGAATTCTTGAAAGGTGGAGCAGGCGGTGGAGCAGATCGATTGTCGCGAGGCCTAGGCGGTTATGTTCCGGGAGCGGTGCCCAATTTGCTGCCTGGCGATCTGGCTAGATTTCTACCGAAGGGTTCCGATATCGTCATGCAAACGCACTTCCATCCATCGGGGAAAGCGGAACAGGAGCAAGCTGAGTTAGCGATTTACTTTGCCGATGCTGCGCCTTCGCATATGCTCGTGCCAATTCAACTACCTCCACTATTTGGTGCCGGTGCGGGAATCGATATACCCGCTGGCGAAGCGAACTATCAAGTCACCGATGATCTAACGCTACCCATTGATGTCCGCGCGATCGAAATTGGTGGTCATGCGCACTATATTTGCAAAAGCATGCGCTTGGATGCAACTCTTCCAAGCGGCAAGACTCTCTGCTTGCTGAAGATCGATGACTGGGATCTTGATTGGCAAGACCAATATCTTTTCCGCACACCAGTTGAACTTCCCAAAGGAACGAAACTGTCGACAACCATCGTCTACGACAACTCCAAGGAAAATCCAGAAAACCCCTTCTCACCCCCGCAACGCATTGCATGGGGCCGCGAGTCCACTGATGAAATGGGGTCGGTGACGCTACTGGTTGTTGCCAAAGACGAAAGCCAACGCGAAGAGTTGGAAAGGTTGGTTTCACAGCGCAATCGAAAAGCGATAGCAGGGCGGATTCGTAATCAGTCCAGCGGCCTGTCTGCGTTGGGCGGTGGAAGACTGGAACAGCTAGGATTACTTCGAATGCTGGATCGCAATTCAGATAAGAAGTTGCAGTTATCGGAGGTGCCCGAGCGATTTAGAGATCGATTGTTCGAGTTCTTCGATAACAACGGCGATGACGTGTTGGATGAAGGCGAGATTCAGAATGGACGACAAGCCATTCAAAAATTGCTGGATGAAAAATAGTCGAGTTCATTGAAAGTTGATTAGCTTGATAGGAGTCTATGCTGTGTTTCAATCTTTGAAGTTGAAGCAATTCGCCTGCTGCCTTTGGATTTGTTCCATTGCTGTGGCGGAGGCTCAAGAAACAATCACTGATGCTGGCTCGGTTGCCGCGACTACTAAAGTTAAGCTTACTGACGTAGTTAAGCTTACTGACGAAATTAAGCACAGAGCTTTGCCGGCGACTGAAGCTTCGATCGCTTTTGCTGACATCGAAGGTCGCAAGTTCACATTCATCAACCAAGATTTTGTCGGAACAGTGGTTGTCTTCATTAGCACAGACTGTCCAGTGGCGAATTCCTATCAGCCAGAGCTTCGCAAGTTGGCAAACAAGTTCTCGGCGTCAAAATTGCAGATGGTGATGGTTCATGGCAATCCCCAGACCACAATCGAACAAGCTCGTAAACATCAGCAAGATTACCAAGTCGACTGGCCCGTCGTCTTGGATGCAGATCAGCGAATCGCAATGATGCTGAAAGCAAAGAACATCCCCGAAGCGTTCTTGTTGGACGCTAATGGGACGGTCTTGTATCGCGGCCGCATTGATGACCAATATGCCGCGCTAGGAAAAAAACGACCAACACCTTCGGAGCACAATCTCTCGGATGCAATCACCGCTTTTTTGAATGGCCAGCCGATTCCACAAAAGGAAACGAAGGCCGTGGGGTGCGTGATTCGTTACTCCGAAGCAGCCTCGCAATCAGCCTTGCAAGTAACTTTGCCAGTGACCTCGCCAGTCCAGTAACCTCGCCAGTCCAGTAACCTCGCCAGTCCAGTAACCTCTCAGGCGGCCTCGCAATCAGCCTTGCCAGTGACCTCTCCAGGAACCTCTAAAGTCCAGTAACCTCTCAGGCGGCCTCGCAAAGCGAAGCCGCGGAAAAGTAATTCAGAGCAAAGCCGCCGAGTTGCGGACAATGCATGCTAGCGCCAGTTCAGGCCTTCGGGCAAGTTGTTGATGCTCCTCGGAGCCCCTGACTCGGAGACGATGATAATGTCTTCGACTCGCACTCCACCGTACTTGCGACTATACAGCCCAGGCTCGATGGTCAGTGCTTCACCGGCCATCAACGTCCCGCCGTTGTCGTCCAGCAAGATTGGCTCGTGAACTTCCAGTCCGACACCGTGACCAGTTCCGTGTGGCAGTACCGGTTCGTCGGAGATCTCGCCGCGGGAAAAGCGAAAGCCGTGTGCTTCGATTTGACCTTTCGTTGCGCTGTGAACTGAATCGGCGGTGGCTCCAGCGACTGCTGCAGCCGTAGCAG
>CAYWNG010000761.1:0-3186 GCA_964458685.1 uncultured Pirellulaceae bacterium | reverse complement strand
GCTTTGGAAATCGTCACTGACATCGAGTGAAGCCGCTTCTGATTCGAGTCTAAAGTGGCAACCCGCTTTGTTTGGATCACAAACCGCTCTTGGCGATGGACTTGCTCAATTGTCTCAGCGAATAACCGACAAAGAAAGCGATGAAGGAACATCGGCTGCGCAGTCTACGATAGTGCTAATGTCCGATGGTCAAAGTAACTTCGGTAGCTCGACGGAAAGTGCCGCTGATCAACTTTCAAAGCTAAATGTCACAGTCAATTCGATTGGCTTTGGACCAGAGCAGCAGACTAGCGATCTTGTACTCAAGGCATTCGAAGTTCCTGGACGACTTTTCAAGACAGATCAACTGTCAGGTCGACTGATCGTAGCTGATCTACTACCGCGGGGAACAGATTTTGATGTTCAGCTAACATTGGACGATGCAGTGGTTTGGCGTAAAAGCCTTAAGGCCAACGGTGAGTTCCAACGCGAGGTTCGCTTTGATTTGGCGGTTTCCGAACTGTACGCAATTGCGCAGCAAAAGCTGCCTGCGGGCGTGCAATACAACACTCTGCCGATGAAGCTAACGGCAAAGTTGATTGCTTCGTCCAATGAAATCAATCAAGACAATAACGAGCTTGACGCCTATCTTTCCGTGGGTGCTTCCAAGGCAAAAATCTTACTCATCGATGGGCGCAGTCGCTGGGAAACGCGTTATGTCAAGAACCTTTTCTCTCGTGACCCAACTTGGCAGATTCAAGTGCTTGTTGGCGACGGTTTCGATCAACAATCTTTGCCGCAGTCTCGAGCAGATTGGCAGCAGTATCATCTAGTAATCTTGGGAGACGTCCCCGCAGAAGAACTTAACGCCAACATCCAAGAAGGCTTAGTAGATTTCGTTAACCGTGGAGGCGGAATGATCTTCAGCGATGGCGCTCGACGCCATTTGTTTCAGACCGACTACTCCACACTCTTGCCGTTGTTGCCAGTAAGATTATCGGATGGGCCACAGCGGGAAGACAATTCAGGGACCAATGGCGATGATAAATGGACTTGCCAGTTGACTTCCGCCGGTCGACAGTTGCCCGCCTTAAACTTAACAAAACAAGAATCGTCATCGGTCGGCGAGTCGACGGAGAATTCTGAACTTTGGAAACGACTTCCGGGGCTTGAGTTTATTCAATCGGTCAGTCTCAAGCCAGGCAGCGAAGTTCAAGTCGAGGCTACGCGTAGAGGTCAAGTTCTGCCTTTGATTGTGTCTCAACGATTTGGTGCCGGTCAAGTGCTTTACCTGGGCAGCGATGAAACCTGGCGCTGGCGTTACAAGGTCGCCGACGAACTGCATCAGAAGCTGTGGAATCAGTTGGCTCGCTGGGTCATGCGTAAGCCGATGAGCGTTGAGTCGGAGTATCTTTCATTGGACACTGGCTCCGCGAGGTACACGCCTGGACAGCCCATTGAAATTCGCGCGGCCTTGCGACAGCCTGACGGTAGCCCAGCAGAAGGTCGACGAACTGTCGCAGTGATTTCTCGCAATGGCGAAGCGATCACACGAGTCAATCTCTTGGCGAATGAAAATGGCCCAGGCATCTACTCAAGTTCGCTGTCGAATCTTGAAGTTGGCGACTACGAAGTAACAATTGAGGCTGAAGGGTTCAATAAAGAAGCTCTTTTGGCCAAATCGAACTTTGCAGTAGCTGCGCCGCAGCTAAATTCAGAGTTGCTGAGTACGAGTTGTGATAGTGGTACGCTAAAGAGTATCAGTCAAATTACCGGCGGACACTATCTTCCGGAAAGCGAAGTCAACCGTTTGCCCGACCTTTTGCGGCCTCTTAGCGGCGGAAAGTTTGTACATTCGACTCGCCTAATTTGGCAAAGTTACTACTGGTTCTTTGCAGCCCTTGGGCTGTTAGCGATAGAATGGGTGCTTCGAAAACGAGCGGGGTTAATATGAGTTCAGCCGTTGAAGTTCCATCGATCCATCCACCAAAGATCTCGGGGGATCAACGACAGCTTTCTTCGATATCGCCCGTCACGGAGGAGCGATTACTGCAGTTCCACGGACGACAGCGAACGCAATTAGTCCTTCGCGGGCTAGGCTGGATTGTTTCGGCGCTGGCTGCACTACTGTTGATTGCTGTTTTCGTTGACGCAACGGTCTATCATTCATCAACACGTTGGTGGCTCGCAGGAGCGATTTTCGGATCAACATTAGTTGGATTACTCGCGTTTTGCATTCGTCCTTTGTTTCGGAGACCGCAATGGACTGCAATTGCATCCAATATGGAGAAGCTATGTCCAGAGCTTCGCAATCAATTGCTTTCGGCGGTCGACTTGGCCATGCAGCCTCTGGTGAATGATTCAGTTGCGTTTCGTCACCAAGTCCAACGAAACGCTGCGATCGCCATTGGTCCTGTTGATGTGGCGACGCTATTGCCCACACGACTGATTCGCAAGCCGTTGCTTGTGGGCTTGGCATCGACTCTGGCCGTTGTAGTACTGTGCTTAGTGCCACAATTGAAGATGCCTCAGCGGTTGCTTCGAGTTCTACTACCATGGGCGAATATTGGACGAGTTACTTTCGTCTCGATTTACATTGAGTCGCCCGATGTTTACGGAGATTCGTCCAAACTGATTTTTCCGCGAGGCGAAATGACCGGTGTTGTTGCCAGAGTCGAAGGCCCTAAGCCCAGACACGTGTTGTTGGAATGGCGACTTCCAAACGGTGGTTCTGCAACTACGCTCGAAATGTCTCAGGTTGAGGGGAAGTTTGCGGAGGAGACGTCCACGAAAGCTGGTCGCGGAAATCATTTCGAGACGGTCTTTCCCATAGAAGCTGAATCACTGGAGTTTCGCGTCGTTGCAGCCGGTGCGGAGACAGCTTGGTTTACGCTGGCAACCATTCCGAGACCGCGGGCTGAGTCGTTTGAGATAACTATTACGCCGCCGGAATACACGCAGCTTCCGATTCGACAATTCTCTGCTGCAACGGCAGACTTGGCGGCTCTGGAAGGAAGCACAGTAAGTGTCTCTCTCAATACAACTCCTGCCGCAGCAGAATTGCGCGGACAGGTCCATTGGTTGAGTCGTACTGTAGCGCAGAAGCCTAGACCAAGCGAAGCAGCAGTTAGTGACTCGGTCGCTAATCAAGCGCTTGCAATCGATAGCAAGCAGAGATTGTTTGTCGACTTTTCAGCCGATGGTGAT
>CAYWNG010000760.1:0-3195 GCA_964458685.1 uncultured Pirellulaceae bacterium | reverse complement strand
ACTTAGCGGCGTTGACCTGTTCAAGCATAAGTGGAACACGCCACGCTGGGAGTACATTGACCCAGTTGGAGACGCACAAGGCGACATGATGAGGCTACAGAATGGGCTTACTAGTCCTCGTAGGCTTCACGCAGAACGCGGCGCTGAATGGCAGGAAGTTGCGGACGAAATTGTTGCAGATATGGGCTATGCGATACGCAAAGCCAAAGAAGCGGCAATGGCGATAAACAACGAGCTTCAAGATGGTCAAACTGTTCACTGGCGAGAATTGATTAGCTTGCCAATGCCTGCTGGTATTCAGATGACTATGCAAGACCCGCAAATGATTGAAGCTCAAAAGGCTGATGCGGCTACAACCGGAACTGGTGAAATGTCAACGCTCAATCGTCGCCAATTCCAGAACAATCAAAAAGCGATAACTGACTTGCTCAATGCTTTAATGCAGAACCAAATGTCTGAAGCTCGCGTGAGGGTTGGCCTGTCCGCTCTCGGATTGAGTCCAGAAAATGTTGACGCACTAATTGTTGACGCACAGGACGGGAGCTTAGAGACAGTATGACGCTTAACCAAATCAATCTATACGGGGTAATCGGCGAAGACGTGCGAGCAATCGACGTTAAAAACGCACTCGCCCAAATGGACCAGACGCAGCCTTTGCTAGTGAGAATCGACAGCGAAGGCGGAAGCGTGTTTGATGGGTTCTCGATTGCTAATGCTTTTGCTGACTACGCTGGACCGAAAAAGGCAATCGTAGAACCGCAGGCTATGTCAATCGCGTCCTATATCGTGGCGGTGTTCGACGATGTTGAGATTGCTGAAAACGGCTACTTAATGGCTCACTTGCCTTATGCCGGATTGCAAGGGACAGCAGAGGAGTTTGCCAATCAGTCAGCGCTACTTGCCGACTTGCAAGCCGAGATGCTGCAAAGGTACTCGGCGAAGATGGGCGTCGATGAAATGACGCTGGCAAACATGCTTAAAAAAGACACCTACTGGAACGCACAGGAAGCACTAGCAGCCGGATTGGCTACAAGCGTTTCTCCATCGAACAAGCCAACGCGGATTCAACCGCAAGCAAAACACAGAAACATGCCGACGCGGGTTTATGCTTCACTTTTTGGAAGCACTGCTAGCACTGCTAGCACCGCTAACGGCGATAACCGCGAACCGACTAGGGAGAAATCTATGTCGAACGCTCAACCAGTCGCCGCCACGGTTCAAGAAATCAAAGCGGCATTTCCAAAAGCAAAGTCAGACTTTGTGCTTTCTTGCATTGAGCGAGCATTGCCAATTGCTCAGGTGCAAGCCGAAATGATGACGGAAACAATGTCGCAAAACGACATGCTTTCGTCAAAGTGCGGCGATCTAGAAGCAAAGATTGCGGCAATGCAAACCGAGCTTGCCGCAGCTAAGGCAGCAATGGAGATCGAAGTTAGTCCAGAGGAAGAGCAGGTTGCGCCGGTTGCATCTGCTCCAATTGCACGCGGGGCTAAGCCAGTCGCGCGCGCGGCAAACAACACAGCGCCCAGTGCAAAAGCTCAGTGGGACAGCTTGGTTGCCGAAAAGGTCAAGAATGGTCTTACGCGACCAAAAGCAGTTCTAGCACTTGCGAAGACTCACGAAAACTTACGTCAGCAAATGCTTTCCGAAGTCAACGCTTAACTTACAACCAACAACCACAGTTTTGATAAGGGCCAAAACGAATGAGCCAATTTAACGATACCGGTTACGCAACGGTGACACTATCCGGAACTGTCGCACAGTACGCGCGCGTGACGGCGGCTGGCGCAACGGCTGGTGCGACTGACCAAGACATCGGTGTAGCGATGGTAGATGGTGTTTCGGGCGACGTGATTACTGTTGCTCTACCAAGCAAGCAAGGCACTCACTTAGCAATTGCGGCAAGTGCTTTGACAAAAGGCGCTCTCGTTCACACAGCAGCGAGTGGCAAAGTCAACGACACCAAAGCAACTGGTGCATTCTTGCGAGGAATCGCAATGGAAGCGGCTGGCGCAGACGGTGACATTATTGAAATCCTGCCTGCAATCGGCGACACAGCAGGAACATAGTAAACCAACAGCACTGTCGGGTGGAGGTGGCCACCAAAGCCCGATGGTTTTTTACACAGATCGTCTTGTTGCTGTTGGGAAAGTGACAAAGACAAATGCCAATTGGTGGTACAGCAGCAACCGTAAATCTACGGCCAGACTTAGCATCGTTCTTTGAATTTGATGTCGAACTGGAAAAGGAAGGTTTTGTCGGCAATAAAGTTTTGCCGATTGTCAACGTAAGCCTACAAGCTGACAACCCTGGAAAGATTCCAGTAGAACAGCTTCTTCAAGTCGGCAGCACGGCTCGCGCAAGCGGAAGCGGTTACAACCGAGGCCAGTGGAAGTTTGAGCGCTTCACCTACGCCACGGAAGAACACGGATGGGAAGAACCGGTTGACGACCGCGACAAGCAGCGTTACAGCAATATGTTTGACGCAGAGGCTATTGCAACACTTCGCGCTCAATCAATCATCGCTCGAAACTACGAAACCCGCGTGGCTTCTGCGATCTACAACACATCCACCTGGACAGGTAGCAGCCTTACAACTGCGATCACAAACGAGTGGGACGACTTCGTAAACGCGGTCCCTTTAACTGATGTTGAAGCGGCTGTTCAAAAGGTTTACGACGGCAGCGGGTTAAAAGCCAATGCCCTTGTCGTCAATTGGAAAGTGTTTCGTAATCTTAGAAATTGCGCACAGGTGATTGACCGCATTCAGTCGTCAGGTGCAGGGGATCGAACGCTTGCGACTGACGTAACTGCTCAGATGCTCGCAACCGCCTTCGATCTTGACTACGTAATCGTAGCGGGCGCATCGAAGAACAGCGCGACGCAGGGCCAGACAGCCTCTATCGGTCAAATTTGGTCGGGAGAGTATGCAATGGTTTGCCGAGTATCCGACTCGATGGATATGCGAGATCCTTGTATTGGTCGAACATTCCACTGGACTGGTGACGGTTCCGCTCTCGATGGCGTAATCGAAACCTACCGAGACGAAACGGTTCGCTCGGATATTGTCCGATGCCGATTCGAAACGGATGAGGTGGTTATGTACCCACAAGCCGGTCACTTGCTGAGCAACATTACAACTTAATGTCAAGTCGCTTTTCTCAACATTTTGCGCGAACTGGTGGTCCAGCTTTG
>CAYWNG010000759.1:0-3202 GCA_964458685.1 uncultured Pirellulaceae bacterium | reverse complement strand
GTTAATCTTTGGAAGGTTGAGAACGGACGAGCCCATTCAAAATTCAACCCAGACTGCCCAGTTGTTCCATAGTGTCATGGCATCTCAGGTAAACAGGAAGGCCTAGTGGGACTGGGTGAGCAAATTGCCGAGAAAAGCAACTTGAGCGATCTGCTGAAATTCATTCAAGTTTAATGCGTTGGCTGCCGAGGCAAAAGAGAGAGCCGGGGCCTCGGTCGACGCAAGTCAACAGTTTTACGGGACTTACGCGAATAGGTGACTTTTTGCAGCCCGAACGAACGTCAAGCGACTGACAGTTTTTCCACCTATTCGTTGATTGGAAAACAAGTTTCTAGACTATGATGTCCGATGCCCGATAGTGGCTGGCGCTTGAAAGTTTCAGCCCTGGAAGGTGATCCCAAGCAAGGTTTCGGGAATCGGTCCGGATTATGTTTGACATCAAAGCTAGCAATCCTAAAATCGCCCCCACTTCACCCGCTCTTCAAGCCACTTCCGCTGCGAAGGAGTTGAACCAAGCGAGTGAAGTAAAAGGCAACAACTTGTAAAGACGCGCGACTTGTCGGCTTCAGCAAACTTTGCGAGCGGACAAAAAAGTAGGTGGCCCTTCTTTAGCGAAATGCAAGTTGACCAGGAGCGTGGCAAGGTATGCCACGAAGAGTCAAACTACCCGTACACGGCGCAGGATATGCGCAGTGATTTGACCGATAGGAGTGCGCGCCGAGCATGGCACACGAAGTGAACCAGAGCGAAAGGGATATCGCTGCTCAAGTGCGATCTGCTCTGGTCCATAGGATCAGTGCAGAACGCCTGGAATTATGGATTCCACCGGACACCGCTTGGAACTTCCAGCAGGGAGTACTGACGTTAGCCTTTACAGAAGACTTTGCTTGTCAGCTTTGTCGAAAGATGTTGCTCAAGGAAATTTCGAGCGCACTTGTTGAGGCGGTCGGTCCTGACCACCAAGAGATTCAATTTGTTGTCCGAAAAGCGAAGACGATGAGCCTATTTGAGCAGGAGAGCGAAGCGACCGATGTCGATAGCAGCGCGCCTGCTCCGCGCACCGCTCGAGCATCGTCACCAACTGCGGCAGATCGTTCAGCATCCCCTGCCCTTCGCAATCGTCGCGCTCCAATCCAAGCCAAATCGCTCACAGAGAATTTGTTTGATGCCGATGTTCCAACTTTGACCGACGTAGTCGCTGATCGCTCCATCACGACCACGATGGACATTCCGTCGTTGAGTCCCGTTGAGCTGGCTTCGTTACAGCAATCGGTCGATCGTCAATTACAGGCCGAAAGTCGTAAGCCTCAGCCAACTCAATCGCTTGCGTCCAGCCTACTCGAACTCAAGCAAAGCGGCGATTCGCATATCGAATCGAACTTGCAACATGAAGCGGTGGGTAGTCGAAGTGTCCCATCGATTGCGGCCAATTTCAGCGGAAACGAACGTTCAAACGTAGTTGCCGAGCAATCATCGTCGCCCAATAGCCGAACGGCCTCTGTCGAGCAAACGCAAGCTCCACTTTGGAATACAGTCTTGTCGGGTGATTCCAATCAGCTCGCCTGGACGGCGGCCAAGATGGTCTTGTCCGAGCCCGGTCGGATGACGCCCGTATTGCTGCACGGTCCAACGGGAACGGGCAAGTCGATGTTGCTATCGGCAATGGTCCAACGCATGCGCGGCGAATTGCGAATGCGTCGCGTGGTGCATATGACCAGCGAACAATTCACGAACGACTTTACCGAAGGTTTGCAAGGCGGCGGTTTGCCTATGTTTCGTCGCAAGTATCGCGACGTCGATGCTTTGTTCTTGGACGATATTCAGTTCCTGATCGGTAAGCGATCGACTTTGGCTGAAGTTCGTCACACGATCGACAATCTACTTCGCGCAGGCAAGCAAGTTGTGTTAACTGCAGATCGATCACTGACTGAGCTAACTGCGCTAGGCGATGAATTAGTTGGTCGACTTCGGGGCGGCTTGGTGACTCCACTGTTTCCTTTGGATGAGAAGATTCGACTGAGCCTTCTCAAACAACAAACACAAGCCGCAGGAATCTCCATCGATTCGGAAGCGCTCGTACAATTGGCGCATCGTGTTGCTGGCGATGGACGCTTGATTCGCGGCTTAGTCAATCGACTCAAGGCCGTCTTCGCGCTGCGAGGCGACAAGATCGAATGGGATCAATGTTGGACGGCCGTCATGGATCTTGTTCAGGCAACTCAACCGGTCGTACGGTTGGTGGATATTGAACGAGCGGTTTGCAATATGTTTGGATTACAAGCTGATAGCCTACAATCCAACAGCAAGATGCGCTCGGTAAGTCAGCCGCGGATGTTGGCGATGTTTCTCGCTCGTAAGTACACGCCAGCGGCTTACAAAGAGATTGGCGATTACTTCGGACAGCGAAGACACAGCACTGTTATCTCGGCGGAGAAGACAGTGTCGACATGGTTGAATGATAACACTCTCCTGGAAGGCACCCGCAATCTTTCCGTTCGCGAAGCCATCCGCTACGTTGAAGCTCAACTTCAAGTGGGCTAGGTCGTTCGAAAAAGGCTAAGCAGTAGCCTCAGTGCTTGTTACATCGTGGGTAGACGTGTAGAATTAAATTAGACACGAAAGTCCACTTTTTAGGAGCACGGCCATGCGAAAGAATGAACCCATCACAAGCGTGATGTCGAAGGATTTGATCACCGTTCACGAAGCAGATCCAGTTTCCAAAGTTCGACAATTGATCGAACAGCATCATGTCCATCACGTCCCCGTCGTAAAGGGAGCTTCGCTAATTGGGATCGTTAGCTGGACAGACATTATGCGAATCTCGTTCGGCGAGTTCGGCAATCAGGACGGCAAGCAATTGGATACCATTCTTGATCACACCTACAAGATGGTCGATGTGATGGTCTCCGACCCGATCAAGTTGCAAGTGTCGGGAACAGTTCGCGAAGCAGCTAGAATTCTTAGCGAAGGCAACTATCACGCACTGCCCATCGTCGACGGCGACAAGTTAGTCGGCATCGTGACTTCGACTGATCTGCTGAAGTTCCTTGCTGAGTTGTAGGAGCTTTTTCAAGTGTCGACTTGAAGCTGAAGAGCTTCAGCGAGGGGGGCGTAATCCGATTTTAGTTTTGAAGTTGCACTGTTTTCGGGATTTCGGGCCGAAGGCCCAGCGATTTACCTAGCCCAGTCCAACGGACTGGGT
>CAYWNG010000758.1:0-3210 GCA_964458685.1 uncultured Pirellulaceae bacterium | reverse complement strand
AGAACAACTTGTCCCATATCGATTTGATGAATGCTGGCGTCTCGCAGGTAGTAGTTGCTTTTATTTCCCTCGGTGTGAATTCCCATGATGCCACTGAACAGACAGCTCTGAAGGGAATGACGAACTCCACTGGCCGCGGATGTCGAGTTCAAATTGAAGATCTTCGAAAGCACCGTGCATGACAAGCGATGGACTCGCAGTCCGACATCGTATGTTGTTGCGGCGGGATGACGTCGAACGACAACCAAGTGATTCAGTGGCTCGGTAGTCAAGCTACCGATCGCAGGCACAATTCGAAATCCCGCGCTCATGCCAGCCAGTTCTGTCGAATTGGAGAGATTGACATTCACTTCGGCCAGCTCGATCGTATCTTCGTCATCGCTGACAGTCAGTCGATCCGACTGAATCACGGCAGTTGGCATGGAATGCTGAGACAGGAAATGTTCGTGCAGTTCTTTTCCAGCCAGAGCAATTTGATCGAGCCGCAGTTCGGGCTTCTGAAGTTTGACTTGCCATCCCTGCCGATTGTCCAACTGAATATCGATCGACGCGCATCGTCCGACTAGTTTGCTTGAACGACCTTGAAGAACTTGAACGCCTTCCAAGCGATACTTGCAAGGGGCAAGCGTGTAAGCCTCGGTCACGCGGAATTTGAGTCCGAACTTGGACTCGAGCTCTTGCTCCCACAACGCTGCTTGACGTCGATGGTAACCTGGAATCATCGCTGCGATACAGAGGTAAAGGCAGAAGACCAGCGGCGCAGCACCGAACACAACGAAGGCCAAGCGACAGAGGCTTCGTTGCGAAGATTCGTGCAGAATGAACCGCCTGCTAGTCATCCGTGACTTGTTCCTAAGGCAGATTGAAAACGATTGGTCGTCGAGAATCTGATGAGACTAGAAGGCTCGTCGAGAAACTCGTGACTGAAAATCTTGTGAGACGCCAAGGTTTGTACTATTCCGGCAGCCTCTATGTCTACGCAGAATATGCTGTATCCAGCGATGCTAGCATTGGAACAGTGTGCCACGACACTCCGTGTCGTTCTCTTTTCTTCTTCTTTTTCTTCTTCTTGATTTCTTCAAAGAACGACACGGAGTGTCGTCGCACACTACTAACCTCTTCCCGTTTGCCCGCGATGAAGCAGGTAATGATCGGCGATAATGCAAGCAACCATCGCTTCGCCGATGGGGACGGCTCGAATGCCCACACACGGATCGTGGCGGCCTTTAGTAATCACATCCACCTCTTCTCCCGTCGCAGTCACGCTTCGTCGCGGCGTAAGAATCGAAGAGGTTGGTTTGACGGCAAAACGAGCCACCACTGGCTGACCGGTGGAGATCCCGCCGAGAATTCCACCGGCGTGATTCGAAAGGAACTCGATCTTGCCATCGCTACCCAGTCGCATTTCGTCGGCGTTTTCGGTTCCCATGAGTTCAGCAGCTTCAAAGCCGCTGCCAATCTCGACACCTTTGACTGCGTTGATCGACATCAGCCCACCAGCTATGTCCTGATCCAGCTTTCCATAAAGCGGTGCTCCGATACCTGCTGGAACGCCTTCAGCGATGACTTCGATCACGGCTCCGATCGAATTTCTGTTGAGCCGAATCGACTCCAAGTACTCCGACCACAGCTCAGCAGCCTTGGCGTCGGGACAAAAGTAATCGTTCTGCTCGACTTGTGACCAGTCCCATCGAGTCCGATCGATGCGATGCACGCCCATTTGAATCATCGCCGCTCGAACGACTAAGCCGGGGACAATCTTGCGAGCGATCGCACCTGCGGCGACTCGAGCTGCTGTCTCACGCGCCGAGGAACGCCCGCCGCCGCGATAGTCCCGAATGCCATACTTAACATCGTAGGTGTAGTCAGCGTGGCCAGGACGATAGCGGTCCTTGATCTCCGAATAGTCCTTCGAGCGTTGGTCTTCGTTCCAAATCAGCATGCTGATCGGTGTACCAGTCGCGACCAACACATCGGGCTTGGTGTCGTGTGGCATCACACCCGAAAGGACTTGCACCGCGTCCGACTCTTTACGCTGAGTCGTATGACGCGATTGACCAGGCTTGCGACGATCAAGCTGAAGCTGAATTTCCGCGATGGTGAATTCAATTCCAGGCGGGCAACCATCCACGACGCATCCCAATCCAGGCCCATGGCTTTCGCCCCAGGTGGTCACACGGAAAAGATGGCCAAATGTATTCAAGGACATCGCAACTACGCTTTCGGTTGCCAAACGGGTGCAGGGGTAATCTCGGCTGTGACTGGCGACCCCTGATCGGCTCGACCACTACCGGCTAAACGACTGATGACCTTTACGGTCATGTCGTGTTCGCAAAGGACTTGGCAGCTCAATCGAACGCCGCTCAACCCGCGAGCTTTCAAGCAGGCAGCCTCGGCCTGAGTCATCTTCTCGGGCTCTCCCTCAACGAATTCAACGCGGCAAGTTGTGCAGCGAGCGTTTCCGCCGCAAGCATGTAACTGATCAGTCGCAGCGTCCTGGACTAAAGCTAGGACCAATCGTTTTCCAGCTTCGACTTCAACAGTTCCCTGACCTTCGATCGTTAGTTTTGGCATTGTCGTTTTTCAAGTTTGTTTGTGAGTGGGTTAATTCTTTCCGCAAGATTGTCTCACATCTGGCCAAGGTGGAAAGGTGGAGTTGTCCTGTTGAGTTGGCAATTTTGCTACAATCCCAAATGAATTGCGCCGCCCTTAATTCCCATGCCTTGTTCCTTAACTTGCCTTCTTGACTTGCAAACCTATTCGGAGAGAACGATGAACCCATTTCGCGCTCTGGCACTCGCCTTCTTGACTGTGACTATTCCGGGGATGGTTCTCGCGCAAAACACACCGAAGCCGCCTGCGCTGACTCCGCGAGAAAAGAAGGTCCGCGAGGACAAAGCCAAGGTGGAAGCCCAAGGGCGATGGATCTATAACGATCTCAACGCCGCGTTTGCTAAGGCTAAGTCCACTGGCAAGCCGCTGCTGGTCGTGCTGCGTTGCATTCCTTGCGAAGAGTGCGTCAAACTGGATGACGATTTAGTGGATAACGACCCTGTGCTCAAGCCATTACTCGAACAGTTCGTGTGTGCTCGAGTTGTTGGAACCAACGGCTTGGATCTCAACCTCTTTCAATACGATACCGATCAATCGTTTGCTGTCTTCATGCTGAATGCTGACAAGACCATCTACGGCCGCTTTGGGACGCGATCG
>CAYWNG010000757.1:0-3217 GCA_964458685.1 uncultured Pirellulaceae bacterium | reverse complement strand
CTTGCTCGAACGAGCCCTACAGATCGATCCAACGAATCCTGAAATCGCTCAGACTGTTGCAGCCATGCTGAACAACGGCATCCAAGCCAACGATCAACTCGGTGAAGAACTTAATCGCGTTCTAGCATCCGGGCAAGCTACTATGGCGACGCACGCCATTCTTTCGGAGTATCGCTTGCAGAAAGGTGATTTCAATGCTGCAAAGACACACCTCGAGCAAGTCTACAAAATGGCTCCTATGTCTGTGAAGTACGCAAACAACCTAGCATACTTGTATGCCAAGGAACGCCGACTTGCGGATGCGGAAAAGACAGCCGTTCAAACGTTGGCCCTGATTCAAGCCAACGGTGCTCAACGCGAACCATATGTCGACGAATTACTGGACACTCTAGGCATGATCTATCAAGCACAGGACAAGACCACCGAAGCGATTTCGGCTTACGAGGCCTGTATCCGACTCAATCCCAAACGAATCGAAACACGCGCAAGAATTGTCTCACTGTATCGAAAGGTTGGGAACGAGGGGGTTGCTAGGGCTCAGGAAGAAGCAATCAAGGCAATCGAAAAAGCAAATGCCGAAGCTAAGGCGCAAGCTGAAGCAGAAAAGAAAGCACTCGAATCAGTTGGAAATGACAAAAGCTCGGTGAAGTCCGACTCCACCGAAGCTAAGCCGCCCGCAACGACCAGCGAACTACCTTCGAGTCCCTCATCGGCAGCAACCTCCAAGGAAGCAGCATCCAAGGAAGGTAGCACAGGTCAATCCACTGGAAAATAGGATTCCGAACTTACTCGATGTTGTACGAGATCCAAATGCCCACAGTGTATTTCAGGGAATCTAGCGATGACGAGTACTCGACATCTCCTGAATCTGCCAGCCAAGCCTCAGGTCCAGGCGTCTGTGAATTTCGCCATGCAGCATACATTACTTGTTGCATCGAATCGTCGCTCTGCGATGTGATCATATTGATCTTTCCCAGCTTGATTCCAGCAGCATCGCTAAGGTTTTGAGCCTTAGCCTTGGCCTTCTCAAATGCCTTGTTGAATGCAGCTTTTGAGACATCTTTAGAGACGGAGGCAAAGAACTCGATCTTTGTCGCTTGAGAGTCATCTCCACCGTAGGACATTTGCTGCTGCATCATCTTCATCATCTGTTCGTATTGTTCCAACTGTTCGGGTTCTAGATCTGGCTTGCGCTTCTTTCCTTCTAGATCACGAGCGGCAATTTGCTGCTTGAGCATCGCTGGTAGCATCGCAATCGCATCGCCCTCTTTAGCAGGCAGCGCCCACTTGGCCGAAGCCCAACAGCTTGCACCGAACATCTTGGGCATCGCATCCTCGGTCGCTTCATCTTCGTCGCCGCCGCCGGGTCTACCCATCTGCATGCTACGAAACATCCGAGCGTTCATGCCACCAGACATGCCTGATGAGATGTCCGTGGTTGAGAAGCGAATCGATTCGGCTTGAGCATTCATGCCTACGAGTTCCTTGCGGACAGTCTCTTTCTGTTCGTTGAGCGACTTGATGGCCGACTTGGCGTCTTTTCCCATAACCTGAATGCGCATCACCAAACGAATTCCTTCAGGCGCGAGCGCTGTCGATTCTGAAGCATTGACCATCAGGCCTGTGGTGGACGGATTGCCAGGTTGAGCAAACGTAGTGGAGCTTGCCAACAGACAAACGGCCGCAACTGTGATCGAAAGTAATTTCAACAAAATGTGATACTCCAATTCAAAAGTGAAAGTCGTGTTGTGGATTAGGAACTAATTGCCAAGCGATAGTTACTAAGCGCTAGTTGCTAAGCGCTGGGAATTTCTTCCGCAGCTCGTTTCGCAAGGCTACGTAACGTGCCCCGCGCATTTTAGACAAAGACCAAAAGTACATTCGTAATTGCGCCGATACTTCGGGCTCATCAAGTCCCGCTTGGAACCCTAGAAAATCTTTGTGCACTCCGTCAAAGAACTGATCAACTTCTTCACCGGTGCGATTGGACTTCACGATTGCCGCGGCCAGAAGTGCTTCTGTAGTTAGATCATCGCCAAAATCGATGCAACTTCCGACCTGTACTTGCGGATCGAGTAGGTAGTAAAGTACGCGATACTTGTAGTACAGTTTGGAAGATTCGTCCGTGGCGTAAGTCTTAATGAGCTCGATAGGGATATCGCGTCTGAGAAAGGTAAAGCCAGGTTGAATGTCGTGATCTTCACTAAAATAATAGGACTTTAGCTTCACCTTGATCTTGGCTTCGGTCGCCTTGCTAAACTCGGCGGCCGTCGAGGTTAAACGAAGAATAGAAGCTTCGCGGACAGCTTTGACCGGATGTCCCAACCACTGAGCGGCTCGATCAGCAGAAAAATCGGGCCTATCCGTAAGCGATAGTGCCAGCGCGACTTGCGTTAGAGCCCCTTCTTCCTCCGTGGCTTGCGCTAGGTAGCCAACGGCAGTTTGCTTAGCGAGTTCGAAGTCGACGAAACTAAGCATTCCTAACAGCATCGATCGAATCTTGGCGGATTGTGCAGCATGAAAATTCTGCTCCATCCAATCAATCGAGAGCTTATAGCCTGCCGGACTGTTGCTTTGAAGCGGATCTTCCCAATCAGAGCCGAAATACTGCCTCGAATGCAGATCAATCAATTGACCAAAAAGCGATCGAGTCACGTAGACCTGCATTTCTTCGAGGATATTGTCGGAGTTTTCATGCTTCGCGGCTTCCTGTAATAACCAATCCGCTATGGGTTGGTGGTTGATCACTGTCGCCTGATGTAACAGGCTTTTGTGTCGTTCATTTAACTTCGACCAATCAATCCTCAGTTTTTGCAGTATCGACAATCGTTGGTCGCCGGGCATCCAAGAAAGAGCCAGTTCTAATTGTTGAAAGGCTCTTTTGCTTTCGTCATCCGTACCATTGACTATCGATTCTATGTCGAGCTTGTTCAATAGCGATTCGGATTTTGAATAATCGCCCAACGATAGCGACGCAACTTCAAGCCATGCTTGTAGATCTTTCGATGTTGGGTTGCTCTCACTCACAAGTGGTTGACTGACCTTTTCACGAATAGCCACGCGAATAGCTTCCAAGGCCTTGATGTCTTTATCGGTGAGCGGCTCCATATCGTATTGCCGAGGCATCGACTTGAAGAGCTTGGGGCCGTCCTTTTGATAGTTGGCCAGCCAATGGGAAGGTAGTCCCTGACTAGGCTCTTTCTTACTACTAGGTTCC
>CAYWNG010000756.1:0-3225 GCA_964458685.1 uncultured Pirellulaceae bacterium | reverse complement strand
CGAAGCTAATGCCTGAAGTGTGCATCATGTCGAATTCGGCAACGCGGAACGGAGGCGCGACCTTGTTCTTGACGATCTTGCAACGTACTCGCTGCCCCACGACCTCTTCGCCTTCCTTCAGTGCTCCCACGCGACGAACGTCGATGCGGCACGAGCAGTAGAACTTCAGAGCGCGACCACCAGGAGTTGTTTCGGGACTACCGAACATCACACCAATCTTCTCACGAATCTGGTTGATGAAGATGACAACCGTCTTGCTTCGAGCAATAACGCCGGTGAGCTTTCGCATCGCTTGGCTCATCAAACGAGCTTGCAAGCCGACGTGCGACTGGCCCATCTCGCCTTCAAGTTCTTGTCGAGGCACCAAGGCGGCTACCGAGTCAACGACGATAACGTCCACTGCGTTACTCTTTACAAGGTGTTCGCAGATCTGCATCGCCTCTTCACCACAGCCGGGCTGAGAAACCAGCAACGTATCCAATTCAACGCCAAGCTTCTTGGCCCAACTTGGATCAAACGCATGTTCTGCGTCGATGATCGCTGCGATACCACCAGCTTTTTGAGCTTCAGCGCAGATGTGAAGAGCAAGCGTCGTCTTACCGCTGGACTCAGGGCCAAAGACTTCGATGATTCGACCGCGGGGAACACCAACACCACCCAAGGCGATGTCTAGCGACAAACTGCCGGTTGGAATACCGTCGATCTTTAGTATTTGCTCGCCGCCCAGAGGCATGATCGAGCCTTCGCCAAACTGCTTCTCAATCTGCTCAAGAGTTGTCTTCAGGCCTGGCTCGCGCTTGTAGATCGCTTCCATGCCTGCAACACCTGAGCCACTGGAGGCGGTCTTCTTTGTGTTCGCTACTGGTTTCTTCTTCGCCATGTTTTTACTCGCTGCTGTGGCCATTACTTGGTACTCCTAAATTCAAAGGCAAGGGTTTGCTGGTGACTCCAATGGAGAACTATCTAGTTACAGCAAATTCAAAGCTGACGGGTATCTGTCAAACCAACCGACGTCATTCCAATCAGCTTCCGCCAATCTCTTTAGGATCAACTTTTCTAAGGATGATCCTAACGAATCGAATCGGGTCTCACAACGAACCACCCCCTCTAGAGATGCGGTATTTGTGAGACATAACCGAACAACTTTTTGTTTGCTGTATTTGGAGTATCGCCTCCCCCCGGACACCTTTGGTCGCAGTTTGCCCGATTACGAAAAAATCTCTAAAAAACTAGCCGTTCTAGGTTTTTCCAGCGAACCTTGGGTTTTCTGAACAACCTACGGTTTTCCGGAGACCTAGGGCTTGTCGAGCAATCCAGGGATTCCCGTCGAACCTAAGGATTTCCGTCGAACCTAAGGATTTCCGTCGAAACCAGAGTTTTCCGTCGAACCCAAGGGCTTTCGTCAGCTCCTAGAACGGCTAGTTGCTCGGAAAGGCCTCCCCCGACGCCCTTCCCAAAATTCTGTGCAGACTATTAGTCGTTTGAGATTGAAAATCCTTACGCGCAATTTTCAAATTTTCTGAAAATATCTTCAAGAAGAGAATGCTAGCTTTAGGACCAGACCTACCTCACGCGACCGATCATCCTTGTCGCTACGTGTGGCGACATCAGTTCAAGCTTCATCATAGCAAGCTGTAGATCTTCAGTTCACTGTTGAAGTACGGAACCGCGAGTAGGAATTGGCTGTAGTTTCTTCACAGTTGCTACGTATCCCAAGATTAACGTTGTAATCATGATCAAAATCATGACAACAAAGAGCTGTATGGAGAGAATCCAAAGCTTCAATAGGCGTCCGTGGAATGGATCGGTGCTCGGAGCCAGTTGATTGCCTCGCGGTTGAGCAAAAAAGAATATCGATCCCATCATCACCAGCGGCCCCAAAATTGCATAGAGCAACACCAAAACTATAAGCACGAAATAGAGGATTGGCACAAACTTGGCCACTGCAATCAAGATGGCGATGCAAGTGGTCCAGTAAAGAATATCGCTTAGAGTGAATCTCAAGATAGTCCCAGTGCCGCGATTCTTCGTTCACATGTTGCAAATCAGGCCGGTGATTGTAACAGATCGCTCGTCAGGAGCTAGAAGTCTAGGACCCGATATATCAATCGGAATCAATCTACGGGCCAATTTGGCTCCCAAGCAACAAGCGGATTCACAGGGATCTCCCACACACCAGCGAAATACTTTTGAAGAAGGCCACGCGGTTCTTCGGGAAGCTTTCGACACAGTTCATCAAAAGCTGATTTGTCGATCTTCCCAATTTCACTCCAGTATTGAGCAGCTTCGCGAGTTGCAACGTTGAGCAACTGCTGTTGTTGATCTTCGTTCAATCCTAGAAACGTCACGACCTCTGCAACTCTAAAGGGTACGCGAAAATCTAACCGAAAGATCTGTAAATTCTGAAATTGACGAAAGGTAATGATCTGAGACTCAGTCAAGACTTGTCTTACATCATGGTCTAACTTTTCAAGCAGTCGCTCATGCACTTCGCCCGGCTTAGTTCCAGGTGGTTGTTTAGAAAAACCGGCAAAACTCATAGCATCTGAAAGACTCGAAGAAAATTCTGAATCGACCTCTTCAAGCAAGGCTATCTGTTTTTTTGTAATACCGAATTTCCGCTGAAGGTCGGGAGATAGCAGAAGGTCGCTGACGTCGTTGATTTTTCCCTTGGCAAGATCGGCAGCACCAAACGGCTGTATCAAGTGATCGTTCTCGTGACCTAGCTTTGTGCCGATCCAAGCATAAAAACGTTCTCTACTCGTTTCTGGAATTGCTTCAATCACATTACGCGAGTGGACGAGACGTGCCGCTTCCATACGTGCAATCCGTTGACTTTGAACCGACTTAACCGAAGCTAAAAAGCGATCGTCAAGAGAGTCCTTTGACAGCTTTGCAACCCTCTGAACACTCTGGTCAAAGAAAACACTCGTGCTGTCACGAAATCGAACTCTAAGCATGACTTTATTCAACGCAACTTGCTGCTTTGCATCGAGGATTGCGAACAACTCACCCTTTACTGTCGGATCCATTGCCCAAAAGATCTCGTACGTCTTCGGGAAGCGGCGAGACAGTCCTTTTGATCGCAATTCCACAGACATAGATGCAAGATCGGCTTCAGTCTTTTGGAAAAGCTGGTCCTGAGACAACTTCGAAAGCATGTCACGAATCGGGTGCGATCCGCTCTATGCGCTTAGCAATCTGAAAAACTGATCTATACGAAAA
>CAYWNG010000755.1:2700-3228 GCA_964458685.1 uncultured Pirellulaceae bacterium | reverse complement strand
TCGGAAGATGCCCTATAAGCGTTCTTGGAAGGTTCTTGGAAGGTTCTTGGAAGGTGAGTATTGAAGCGAGTGCGACTTCGAGAGTCTGGAGGTTGGAACACTTCGCCAGGTAGGGAGGCCGCCATGCACCGCAACATGATACATCAAGCTGAAGGAATTTTTGCGAGACAGCTCTGAAAAATCAATTCCAGCCAGTGCTCGACTGGTTCCAACGCAGAGGCCGCCGAGATTACTTGGCTGTTTGGCTGCCGAGATTACTTGGCCTGCTTAGCTATTTGGCCTGCTTAGCTGCCAATTGGCTATTCACCATTTCGACTGGGATAGGAATGCCTTTGAGAATTCCCTCAACCACGACAGATTGGCCTACGAAGCCCTGGAACTTTGTCACTACGATCCGACCGCGGCGAAGTTTAGACATTTCGCACATGAGAACTAGACGATCGCCAGGAATCACGGGATCGCGGAAGCGCACATCTTCCAATCCACCAAAACCGACCATCTCACACCCGAGCAGATCATACTTTTGAG
>CAYWNG010000755.1:0-2690 GCA_964458685.1 uncultured Pirellulaceae bacterium | reverse complement strand
TTTGAGCAGCAGCTTCCAGCATGACGACTCCAGGCATCAACGGCATGTTGGGCATGTGTCCACGAACCCAAAATTCGTTGTTGGTAACATCCTTGTAGCCCGCACAGATATGCTTCGAAAGATCCTCATAGACAATAGCGGTCAACTGCTCCATTTCAAAACGCTGTGGATTGTACTTGCGGATTTCGGCCGCATCGGCAATCACATTGTTGAAATCGAGTGAAGCTGGATCGAGAATCAATTCGCGTACAGACACCTTTGGGAACTCCAAAGTCTAGACAAGGATGCTCAATTCAAGATTTTTATTGGTAGCCTCCCCTCGCTAAGCGTCAAAACTGGCCATTTTAGGCAATCTCGACAACTCCAAAGCATTGGGAAGCAACTCGATTAGGTGCGAACCTTCTTACGCTTCAGCTTGCGAGTCTTCGCATTAGCGGGACGCGCTCCGTGGTTCGCTTTTTTCAACTTGTGGTGTGGCTTGGTCATATCTAAACCCTCCGAAAATGGTAGTTTGCCCTGAAAAGTTCGATAATGGTAACAGCTCGTTAGCGCCAGGGAAAGGCTTGTTTTCACTTGGTTTTGCCGAACCGGACAATTGTATCTCTGCGCGTAGGGTGTGGTTGAGGAACGAAACCCACCCTGAACTACATCTCTCTAATCGCCGGAATATGGACCCTCCCGCGCGCTGAGGATCCTCAAGCTGAGTAAGCCTCTTTGCGGGAGGGTCGGAAATCAAGTAATGCGAGACTTCCGGAGAGGGCGAATTGATCGCCTTCCCCGCTAAGTTCGCGGGACTTACCTTGCGAGCCTCCCACGATTAGTCAACTTTTTATCGAGCTGGTCGAAATCCCCCGAAGTTCAAGTACAGCTCGATTACTAATCGTAGAATGTCGCTTGCTGCCATCGACAAACTCCCCTCTGGACAGCGTCAAACCGTGAAGCCACCCAAAGCAACATAAGGTCTGTCACCATGTCAGTTCACTGGCTTCTTGCTGCGAAAGAAACACTGCGAGCCGCTCTCAATGGGAGCGAGCTGGGGTTCGAACCGTGGATACAACGGATCGACGATGTGCTCAAGAATGTCTTTCCCGAGCAGACCGTCATCGTCCGCAACTACTTTCGCGAACTCTTGAGTGTCTCGATACGATCCGACAGCGGGATCACTGGTGTATGGCTACCAAAGGTGAGGCAACTCTTTTGGCCGAGCAAGATGTGCAAGGCGCGCTGGATTGGTACCACCGCGCCTCAACCCACCGTGAATGCCAGCCTGCGGACCGCCAGTCGATGCGTGACCAGTTGAACTTCCTCAGGCCACACCTCACGGATCGCACAAAAGCACTGGTGACCGACGACAGACTGAACGAGATCTTTTCTCCGCCTAGCCAGGAACCAACCTGACAACCAACGAACCACAGCCAGTCGGCAAATCGAATTCTGTCGCGCTACCTTGGCCAAAAGCGAACATTGGGCCATTAACGAGGCTTTAAACCACCTAACTAGAGTACTTTCGGTAGTCTGGCCCGCTATGTAAGCAGCGATATTGAGGATTCTGATGTCCTAATATTTGAAGAATGTCCTTCCTATCGTAAAATTGATGTTACTCTCTTCACAAACGCGGATGTTTCTGAAATCCTTATCCTAGCAAGCCTTCGCGTCGGCCTACCTGTCCTTACGATCGGATCGAAGTGTAATGAGCTCGTTTGATCCATTTGACTCCGAAGACGAATTCAAGCTTCAGCCGCTTGATTCGGGAACCGCTGCGGGTTCGAAGTCCGGACCATCGACAGGCTTGCCGTCGGGCCTTCCTGCATTTGACTTTGGCCCATCCACTGTGCCTTCCGCCGACTTACCGCTAGGAGCAGACCCGTTCGCGGAAGTTGTGGAAGCTCAATTGTTCGACGATCCTCCTAGCGTGAATTCTGCTCCACAGCTTCCTCTTGTCGTTGAACCACCCGTACCAGCCGAGCCGGTTTCGGACGAAGAGATCGAAAAGCGTCGCCGCTGGAAACGACTGCTGTTCACTGCAGCGCCCAGTTGGATGATTAGCCTAGTACTACACGTTATCTTAATTGTGACCCTGGCACTCATGACTTTGGATCCCGTCACATCGGTCCTGAGTATCTTGGAAGGTGGATCGGAAAGCGAGACTACAACGATCGACGAGTTCAAGATAGACGGTCCTCAACAATTCGACGCTCCGCAGGTTGCCGAGGAGCAAGTAACTGAGAATACTGAAGTCGCACCCAAAATGGACTTATCGGAAGTGCAAGAGCCGATGATGCCTGTGCTTCAAACGACGCTGACGACGTTAAGTTCTGATGTCTTGTCGGAAAAATTGATCGATCGAAATGTACTGTCCAGCGCTAAATCAGCGACTTCAACAATGTTGAACAGTCGGTCGGCTGCCAACAAAAGTCAAATGCTCGAGCGATTTGGCGGTAGTGCTGAAAGTGAAAAGTCGGTCGCTTTGGCACTGAAGTGGCTGGCAGCGCACCAATTGAAAAAAGGTCCCAAGCCCGGAGCCTGGAGTTTCAATCACACCTTGCTCACACGTGAGCAGTCGACAGGGCAGGGCGACTACGCCGAATCAACCAATGCGGCGACCGCGATGGCTTTGTTGCCCTTCCTAGGAGCATTATTTTTTAGATAGTTTAGAATAAATCCAATATTATCTGTAGAAGCTGAAGTTG
>CAYWNG010000754.1:1516-3231 GCA_964458685.1 uncultured Pirellulaceae bacterium | reverse complement strand
TTTCAAACGCCGCCGCAGGATAGAAGATGAATGCAGGTTGAGCTGGCGGAAGCTCGCGCGTTCCAGTGTTGTTGCGAGACATGTTCAGCGGACGCTGTGGATCGAACGGTTCGCCGATAGTCTTGGTTTCAAAGTCGTAGTTGTTGTACGGATAATTGTCGCCGATGAAGTAGGGCCAGCCAAAGTAACCCGCTTGCCTGGCTTGATTGACTTCATCATACCCACGCGGTCCGCGCGGACCATTGCCGCCTGCATCCGGCCCAACATCGCCCCAATAAAGATATCCCGTGTGTTGATCGACGCTGATTCTCCACGGATTGCGACACCCCATCACGTAGATCTCGGGAAGTCCTTGCGAACCATCCTTGGGAAAGAGATTTCCGTCGGGGATCGAATAGCTGCCGTCCGTTTCTGGGCGAATTCGTAGCACTTTGCCGTTGAAATTGCGGCTGTTAGCCGAAGATCGCTGCGCGTCCCAGGGCTCGCGGCCCGGCCGCTGGTCGATCGGAGCGAAGCCTTCTGAAAAATCGAACGGGTTTGTATTGTCTCCGGTGCCGATAAAGAGACATCCGTCAGGACCAAACTCTAACGATCCTGCGTGGTGACAACACTCGCGCCGCTGCTCTTCGTACTGCAGCAAGCGTTGCTCACTGTCTAACTGAAGCTTGCCATCGCGAAACTGAAATCGGCTAACTCGTTGGCCCGGATAGTCAGGTGGAGAATACTGAAGATAGATCCAACCGTTATTCTTAAAGTCAGGTGCGAGCGCCAACCCGATCAAGCCATTTTCTTGCGCCGTAGTTACTTGCAACTCGCCGACCACCGTCTGTTCGCCCGACTTGGGATCGATCGTTTTAAGCTTTCCAGCCAGTTCGATCAAAAAGATCTTGCCATCGGGCGCAACGTCAAACTCCATCGGCTGAATGAGACTCTTCGCAACGCTAGTTCGTTCGAAGCGAGCTAGTTCGACGTCTTCTGCTGCCAAGACAGAGCCCAAACCAAAAACAAGCGATTGACAAAGACAAACAAAACTCAAACGACTAAAGACAATGCGATCTGCAAATTGCATTCGATAAACTCGTGTGGCGAATCAGAAGGTAGGATTGAATGGTGGGGTGGGGCTAACGAGCGGCACAAACGGCATGTAGAAAATTGTGAGCAACGCCCCTGTTGCTCTGAGTCAGCTTAAACTAGGCTGTCAAACGAAACCAACAAAGCGCTCAGTTGATTGCTTTTCGGCGAGTTCCGTTTCGCGAGTGTTGTTTCAATTAGAACTGCTTACGAGCAGCATCTTTTGCGGCTTTGGCCTTTTCCTTTTCAGCCTTCTCACGCCGCTCTAGGACTTGTTGATAGCGATCCATCAACTCAGGTGTCATCGCTTCCACGGCCATCTTGTAATAGACTCGCGCTGATTGAATGCGGTGAGCCAACTCGGCCTCCTGACCCATCCTTAAGTAATAACGGACGTTCGATTCAGCCAAAGAAGGATCAACGGCTTCAGGCTTGGCAAGACCCTGCGGAGGTTCAAGATTCCGATAGCTTGGATCGCCGTTACGCGCGGTATTCATTTTCGAATAGTTCGTTAAGAACTTACGAGCTTGATCCGCGGCAGCTTGTTCCGAAATAGGTAAAGTTCGGTTGTTGTTAGCGATCACTTTTGCAGGAACATTTGCATTGAGAATGGCTTCGTCCATCGCCGCCAAGTCAATGACTTG
>CAYWNG010000754.1:0-1506 GCA_964458685.1 uncultured Pirellulaceae bacterium | reverse complement strand
CGGACATGTGACTGGCTCCAGTCGATGATCCAAACGCTCGATTCTGATTCCAAGGTCCACCGCCTCTGACAGACCCGGAACCGCTGTGCATGTTTCCGCCAAGATAGGCCGTACCACCATCGGGTACGATCGCGCCGCCGGTGTATGAAAAGTTTTGGACAACAGGCAGTTGAACGACTTGAGCTCGGCAATGTTGCGACACCAAAGTGCAACAGACTGCAAAAGCGAAATAGGTTATCTTAGGAATGAATCGGGTCATTTTGCCAGTCCGCATGAATCGGTGAGGGAGTGACTAGGCACTTGCAAGTCAAACTGGATGGCCGCTAATTATAAACTCGACCTATTCCCCAAGTCGACAGTTCTGCGCGGGAGAGTTCCAAAACTGCCGAAATACCGTTCCCAGCCTCGGCTTGCCCAGCGATATACAGGCCGGCTTACACTCTAAGGCAATCCGCTGCTACTGAAAAATCTGGGTTGAACTGACCGGTGCGACGCGACCTGGATGAGCTCCCTCAGCCGCGTAGAACTCGGCCCAAACCGGCATGTGCGAACTGAGCTCCATCGCTTGCTCCATGGACAGGTTGTACTTTCGCAAGAAGTCAAAAACGCCAGATCTCCCCGAGAACTCAGTGGTCCCCTGAGTCGGAAAGAGTATGCAGTCTTGCATGCTTTGACCGGTCACCTCAGTCGGAACGTCACGAATTGCAAGTCGAATTGTGTCCGAATTTAGCTTGGCAATCTGTGTTGGATTGCAGCCAAAGTCCCCTGCAAAAATCAGGTCATCCTCATTGCGTCCGTCACCGGCTACTGCGTGAAACAGGTTGGGAACTAGAGCGGATTCATTATTCGAAGCGGAACGGTTCACTCGAATATTGACTAGCGAGAACGTGAACGCATCTTCAGCTTTCGATTCTTTGCAGCGGAACCAACCCACCAATGGATCGAAGGTCATTAGGTTCTCGGGATCATCGATGGTGTACAACTGATATCGATCGGTCTCTATCTTTGTGGTATCGAACAAGAAAGCAAACTGCTGAGTCTGTCCAGCTACACCAACTCGCGGTCCTACTAAGTAGTCAAAGCGTCGGCCTGCTTGGTTGATTCGCTCAACCAAAATTGGCAGGATATCGTCTCGCTCCGATTGAATACCTTGCAAGGCGACAATATCAAACTGCTTGAGTATGGCGACCAACGTTTCCATTACTGGAGACTTGGCGATCTGAGCTGCGCCTAACGAGTTAGCATTGAACGAAGCGATTCGGATCGCTGGCACGCTATCCATAACAGGCTTCGATATAAGCAGCGGATTATTCGTCGTTATGGGCTTAGCAACGTTTTGATTCGAGGCCAAGGAGGAACTGCTGGGAAGTCGAGCGTCTTTGCTGCCCTGTCCAGGCAAGTTGCCAAAGGACATCGCCATGGGTGACGTTGAAGGCAGGCCTGAGCTAGCACCAGAGCCGACACTAGCGCCTAGTCCAGAACCAAGACCAGGGTTGGGCCCTAGGT
>CAYWNG010000753.1:0-3238 GCA_964458685.1 uncultured Pirellulaceae bacterium | reverse complement strand
TGCTAACCTGATCGAAGTACTCAAACATGTCCTTCAAGCAGGCTTGGACGATGACAAGGTGCTCGATGCCCTCGAACTCCTGGTACTTGAGCTTGGGAGCACCCGCGGATTTCATCGATTGATGGAACGCTTGCGCTCCAGCGCGACCGAAATCAAGCTCTCCGGCGGAGACATACCATGCAATGTTTGCAAGACTCTTCGCATCGCGGACGCCCGATCCACCGCCGATCACTGCAGCCGCTTTGGGAAGCTGCGGATTTGCAGACGCTTGCCGAATTACCTGAGCTGCTCCCATGGAATGGCCAACAATGTACACTTGCTTTCGATCGACTTCGAAGAGCAATTCAAGTGCTTGAAGCATCTGTTCACAATCGAGCCCTAAACCAGTGAACCCTTGTCGAGGTGCGACCACTAGCCAACCTCGCTTCAGTCCTTCTTCAACTGCCTGACCAGCACCGTAAGTCTCGAAGAACATGTTCTCGCTACCGCCAGCCCCATGCATGAGAAACAGAACGGGCATCGGTTTACCAGAATTGTTCGAAGTGACTTCTGGGCTTGGGCTTCGCAATCTGACAGAAACACGATTTCGACCAAGGGCTAAGCTCAGCCACAGATCTTGCTGACCAGCGGCCGCTGAAATGATCTGGCGATAAGAATCAGGCTCAGCCAATATCCGCTCATCGAATTCAAGCATCTGAAAGAGAGGATAGTCCGTCTCAGCAGCGTTCCCGCGAATCACTTGATTCATCAAGCTTACATGGTCACGCAATGTTGCCCGAACCGTGTCGTTCAAAGGCAGTTGCTGATTGCGAGCCGACTCAATGACTTTTGTTAGACGATCCTCCAGGTTGTCAACGCGACTGATCGACAGCGAAGGTAGTTGGAATTTGCTTGAATCGCTTTCCAATACGACTATCACGCGAAAATCACCTTGCGGCAATCCTTCCAGCGATATTGTCGTGCCCTGCATTGCCTCGTCAATTGAGCAATCCTTCTTCAGCAGCTCACTTTGTTTAGCATCGACGATACTCCAACGCACTTTTACGCTTGCCGAAACGTTGTCGGGAATTGCTTCCTTCGCTCGATAAAACCTCTTAAAGCTGAACGTGATTTCCTTGGTCGATGAATCGAAGAGCATCGCTGACGACTGGATTCTTAGAGGAATCGCCCATTCCTGCCACGAATCGAATTTTTCGTTGTGAGTAGTGATCCACGCCTGGTCTAGTTTTTCAGCCGCACCAAGAAGATCCAGCGAGAAGAACTTGCTGACGGCAGCTTGCAGGACGGGAGCAGAACGCTTTTGAATTTCGGGTGACGCTACTTGCCAGGACTCTTCGAATCTCCGCAGTCGTTTGCCAAGCTCGTATCGTTCGGCTTGCCCCTCGCACTGACGGCCGGAGAAAAATACTGTAACGATGAATGACACGATCAAGGTGAATCGAGTCAGTATTGACGAATCGCAGGCGTGCTTGATCATCGAAAGTTATCCCGTCTCGTTACTGAGCCAAACGTCCGCAAGTAATTGACATCTGGCTTGAAAATCCCTTTACTTCTTCATCAACTTGCCGAGAACTAGTCCCAAAACAAATCCAATACCTGCGGCGATGGCTAAGGCAAACTTAAGCGTTGATTGCTGCGACTTTACGATAGGATTGTCGAAGAGGTTGGACGATACGTGCAAGCCTGCTAGTAGCCACTTTCCGTCTTTGGATACAACATTGGCTGTCCAGCGAGTCTTCAAGTCAAACGATGCTCCACCATCCAGCACGTAGCGATCGTCGGAACTGCCGAAAGCAATTCCTAACGTGTCGCCATAGAGAATGGTCTTCTCGTCGACTTTCAAATCAATTTGGATTTCTCTGACGCCTGGCTTGGGACCTGTCAACAAACGGTCTAAATAGTCGGCAACGCCCTCTGGCTTGCGAACACAAACCAACTTGCTGCCATCTTGGACTGTGATCACGACATCCTCGGCAAGCAAGCTAAGCACTGCGGCTTTGTCTTTCTTGCCAATCGCAGACAGCATGCTGTCCTTGAGTTCGCGAAGCTGGTTGTGAATCGCTTCAACTTTGGCATCGCCATCGCTGGCCGGAGCTGCCTCTTGACCTTGAATCGAGACTGCCCCGAGGCTTAGTACCAGAATTGAAAACGCGAGGACCAATTTCTTAAACAACATTATCTTTTATTGCCTTGGATTGTGAGAACGATTTAGTCGCAAAGTGAGTAGTCTATCCTGCTTGAGAATCCTCAGCTTGCGGGAACGCTCGTTAGCGAGAAGTATCGAAGCTTCCACAAGTTTAGTGATCTTTGTTAATCTCGTCAGAGCAGCAGATCGACGTCGTAACATTTTTCTTCGGGAAGGCTACCCGTGCGCAGCCAGGTTTCGATCCAACCTCGGATTAAATCGCCTTCCCATTGGACAAAACTGGTCGCTGGATGACGTTTCAAGTTCTCCTGCTGGAGCCTTAGAATCTGTGCATCCTGCCGAAGCACTCGGCGAAGCAACGGTGCTAACACCATCCGTTTAATCCAGCTCGGAATTATCGTTTTCGGCAGAAAAATCTCTGTGTGCAGCGAAATGAATCCCGACTGCGCGGGCGTGAAATAGGCGTTCAAGACAAATTCGCTTCGGGCCTTCGAGCGGTACTCCAGTTGAGCAACACAGGGCGGAAGGAATCTTCCGTACGATACCGTTCGCTGACGCTCGAACAACTTCGAAATCCAACCGCTTTGCTTGCCCTCGCCAAGATACTCCGCTTGAATCACTGTGGGACTAACGCTCACGCGAGCTTTGAACTGCTGCGCCTTGGCGGGATCTCGAACCAAGCCAGCGTGAACAAAGGGCGTGTGCGTGGCGTCGAGCAGATTTTCGATCGCATCCAGCCAGTCCGACTGCACCTCGTCGCGCCATCTCAAGACACGGATCAATTGATCGCGTGAGTCTGCTGCGATTGTGGACATAGCGCTCGGGAGATGCGGCGATGCGGGCGCTTGTGATTGCGAGTCTGCCAGTGATTGCGCGTTAGTCAGCGGATGCGAGTCAGTCAGTGGCTGAAGCGTGACCCAAACCCAGCCATCATGTTCGCAAGCTCCGTAACTCGCGACCGAAGTCTGCAGTGAATTCAGTGGCGAACTCTGGCTATCTATGGGAACGCCGGGGCGAAATCGACACGCTCCACACGCATCGAACTGCCAGCCGTGATAGGGGCACTGCAGCGTTTCACCAATCACCCGCCCT
>CAYWNG010000752.1:0-3242 GCA_964458685.1 uncultured Pirellulaceae bacterium | reverse complement strand
GGCTCATCTTCGCTGATCCGCTGTGATCAAGGAAAGCTTCTTGAAACACTCAAACAACACTCTCGAGAGATTGTGCATCCACCGAAGCGGTTCGAACGAAAAGTGAACTAAGGTCTAGTCGTGAAGTTTTCAATCAAGCGATTACTCTACTTCACTGCGGCCATAGGTCTGTTGTTGGCATGGCTGGTACGTCCCGAGATGGAATCTAGAAGGATCGCTCATCTCTTTAAGAATGGTCAACGTTCATTGCTCAGCATAGAAGTTGAAATGTTGGAAGAGTCACTACAACTTTTCACCGATGCTGAAATCAAGAGCTCACGCATGGAATACTCGGCATGGACGTTGGAACAGCTCATCTGCGGCGGTCGAACAATCACCGTTTTTATCCCCACTGATGTAGTTGGACGCCGGGGGAGTTTTCAAGTTGAACTGCAAATTGGTGTGTTCCGGAATCGAGTGTTGAGCGTATACGAGCCACTGTCGCACCCGCCATTTGATCCAGACGTGTTTTGAGTTGGCTGGGTTGTCAGGGTAAAAAATCACAAGCTACGCGTGAATTTCTTAACCTGGCTGCGAGTTATTTGAGGGCTGCTAAGAGTGTTTCGTACGATTTTGCCCGACGTGGGCTGTTAAGCATTAGCCAGAGTAATGGCCTGCTGAGTATAATGGTTCGAGCCGGAGTAAAATCCCCGGTTCAACCCGCCTGTTCCTTGACGAACCTTGTGGTTGTGAGGAACATTTTACCCACCCTGTACGTCCTGTTTCGGAGTCGCAACCGCAGCTCCGTGTCTCGTTGGAGAAAAAGATGAAAAGATCCTGCCTAATTACAACTTTGGCGATGCTGCTCAGCAGCGTTTCGACCATCGCTTTGGCTCAGAATACCGCAACGCTCAAGATGAAGATTGTTGTCGATGGCAAGGCTCCTGCGCCTCAAGCCATCGGCAATATTACCGATCCATTTTGTACGATGAATGGCGAACTGAAGTCCGACAAATTGTTGGTAAACGAAAAAGGTGAGCTGGCGAACTTTGTCGTGATGCTCGACGAAGAGAAGAGCAAGCTGAAGGTTCCGGCCGAGTTGCAAAAGTCTCCCGAAGCGACTCACGTTCTAGACAACACCAAATGTCTCTTCGTTCCCAAAGTGATTGTCGCGCGACCTGGGCAGACTATTACGGTTAAGAACAGCGATCAGACAGGTCATAATGCTAACTTCAAAATGCTCAAGAACGAGCAGAAGAATATCCTAGTACCTGCTGGACAATCCAAGGATTACAAGTTGGACCCGACTTTGGTTGAACCGGCTGCGATGCCAATCAGTTGCGATATTCACCCTTGGATGAGTGCACATATCATCGTTAAGCCTCACCCGTACGTCAGTGTGAGTGCTGCAGACGGTACGATCGAAATTAAAGACTTACCAGTTGGTGACGGCGCCACTTTCCGCGTTTGGCACGAAGCATGTGGGGCGATCAACGAATTGAACGTCAATGGTAAGGCTCAAAAGCTGACTCGCAATCGTTGGGATATCGAACTCAAGCCCGGCATGAACGATTTAGGCGTAGTCAAGTTGGACGTCAAAGTGCTTAAGCCATAGTTCAACGAGGGCTCCGAATTTACAGTAATTCCACAAGGGAGGTTTGCAACGCGAACCTCCCTTGTTTGTTTTGAATCCATACTTCCTATGGCCACACTCTTTTCTGTAGGAACTCAAGTCGTTCTACTGGAGGCAATTCAAGATGCCTCTGGAGGCGTTCGTTATCCGCGTGGTGCGGTCGCTATTGTGATCGAGTCGTTTTCTGCCAACGACAGCAAGGTCGGCTCGTATCGATTGCGATTCTCCGATCAAGCCGTCGAAACGGTATCGGGAAGTCGGCTGACCTCTCTGGCTAAGTTCCAGTCTGATCAAACGCAGCCCGCCGAAGTTTCGTATCAGCTCGGTGGTCGTGGCGAGCTTTTTCAGCGCGTTATTCTTCAATGCGTCATCGGTTCGCAAGCTTACGGACTTGCCACGGATGCCTCAGATGTAGATCGCCGCGGATGTTACTTGGCTCCATCGGACTTGCAATGGTCTATTTGGGGTGCACCAGAACAGTTGGAGTTGCATGAGTCTCAGGAGTGTTACTGGGAAGTCCAAAAGCTGATCGTTCTGGGACTCAAAGCCAATCCCAGCGTGCTGGAGTGCTTGTACTCTCCGATCGTGGAGCGAGTGACACCGCTGGGGCAAGAGCTATTGGATGCGCGCGAGATCTTTCTATCTCAGTTGGTCTATCAAACGTTTAACGGCTACGTGATGAGTCAATTTAAGCGGATGCAGATCGACATTCGTAATCGAGGCGAGGTGCGTTGGAAGCATGTGATGCACCTTCTGCGTTTGTTGCATTCGGGTATTCAAACGCTCGAGCAGGGTTTTGTTCCAGTACTAGTCCAGGAGGATCTTCGCGAGCGACTGCTGGCAATCAAGCGCGGCGAGATTGCCTGGGAGGAAACGGAACGATGGCGAAAAGAGTTACATCAACAATTCGATCGAGCGGCTCGCACCACTCGCTTGCCCGAAAAGCCTGACTACACCAGGGCCAACCAGTTGTTGATACATGCTCGACGTTCAGCACTTGCGAATGACCTGCCTTGAATTTTGTCTTCGTAGCTGATCCCGCCAGGGTTCAGGTCCCAAGATCCAGCCGAAGTCTGACAAGAAAAATCTGAACCCTGGCGGGATCAGCTACCTACGATGAGAACATGTTCAATCGCTACTTCATGCGTCGAGCGATTGCTTCGAGTTCACGACTGCCTGCGTTGTTGAGCAACGCTTGAGCCAGTTCGCCTTCGATTAGCGGCAATAGCTCGACTTGCAGGAGTCTTGTGCGAGTCGCTGGACTCGTGGAAGCCTGGTCGCTTGCAGGTTCGCTCTCCGAATGAGCTGGTGGGGCGGTGAGTAGCTTTTGGCAGATGAGGAAGTCGAGTGCTGAACGCACGTGATGCACTGGAACTTGCATGTCTAGCAATCGGCGGAGAGCGTCGGCGGTGCTGCGAGCGTGCATGGTTGAGATCACGAGCTGGCCGGTCATGGCAGCTTGAAAGACGACTCGGGCCGTCTCGTCATCGCGGATTTCGCCAACCAAAAGAACCTCAGGGTCTTGTCGCAGTACAGCTTTCAGTCCATCGGCCCAGCAGTAACCGGTGCTGATGCTGATCTGAGATTGAGCTACTCCCACAATCTCGGATTCGACTGGATCTTCCAAGCT
>CAYWNG010000751.1:1949-3243 GCA_964458685.1 uncultured Pirellulaceae bacterium | reverse complement strand
CCGCCCCGCCTAAAGCAAGCTGTTTCATCTCTTCTACAAGTACAGTCGAAATGACGTGATTCGAAAGTTGTTTCTCAAGGCCAGGGATCACGTTCGCATTGATGCGTGATGTTGGCAGTTTCTAGAGTCTGTTTAAGCGAGAAGAAACCTGGATAGTGCGATTTGAGCAAAGCCAAAACTTGATCATTGGATAGATCTGGATCGAAGCTCGCAGCGCCGATCGCTCGAAGGACCTCTGCTAACGAATCGAATGGAATTGCCATGTAGTAAGCGATCTCCTCGCTAAGTGCATTGCGAGTCTCGTCGCTGCAATCATAGTACCAGAGCCGCAGATTTCTCATCTCGTCAAATTTGATCTCGGTTGAACCATCTCCCACCTCGTCAATCACCAGTTTGTGATCATTCATCGGCCTAAGATCCTCTTTCTAAGTGTGTCTCGAATCAGATCGAATGGACGAACTCGCGCTCTGAGATTCACCAGACGAATTTGTCGTTTCTCAGAATCTGCTCGCCGTCCCAATGATAGGCACAAAGAAATCCGTCTTTGGCCACGCTATAGTCGAGGCACGCGACGTTAGGAGCGAGAAGTTCTGGGGTTACACTCGATAGCCAGTAGTGGCCAACGAACACCGGTGGTTCCGTTTCGGGATAGCCAGGCGAAGAGGGTATGGTATCGGGTTTTTCGAAGTTCAGCTGTAGATCGCAATCGATGGGATCGCTTTGCAGGGCATAGCTTCTGTAGGTTTGGTTGTCTGTTGGTAGATACCATTTGAGCCTGATACTGTCGCGTCGGTGTCCGTCCTTGTCAGTGAAGTAGATGCCTTTGGGCAGCATGGCCTCTTTGCCCTTGGTGATGATCTCCACTGCTTTGTAGAGATCATCGCTTTGACAATAGGCTCGGCGGATGAAATCATCGTCAATTGCTTGACCGTGATTCCATACTTCGCGTATGGCTTTCATACTTGACTCGTCCCAGCATGCGTGAACAACGCGAAGTCCGCCAAGATCTAACCACAAGGGCAACGTACGGAACCACTCAATGTAGCTCGCCAGTTCACTCGACGACAGTTGATGAAGTGTCTGCTTATGCTGATTGAAGTTCTTCTCGTCACGTGGTCGCATGAATCGCTGACTGCTTGCCGACTCGCGAGTCTGATAGGCAATGGCATTCAGTTCGTGGTTACCCAGTACGGCAAGTGCACTGCCTTCCTTCACCATTCTCTCGGCGATTTGGAGGACTCGCAGGATCTTCGGCCCGCGATCGATGAAGTCACCCACAAAGATCACTTTGCGG
>CAYWNG010000751.1:0-1939 GCA_964458685.1 uncultured Pirellulaceae bacterium | reverse complement strand
GGCATGTCCATGAATGTCGCCAATTATGTCATAGCGTGAGGCATTACTTGTCATCTAGATTTGTCTTTCCAGTCTCGATTTCTTTAGCATTGTCCACTTGAGATGTTAATACGGCATTGTCTGGAGGTTCCTGGCTTCTGCAAGCCTGATTGACAGGGCTTGGTGGACGCTTTGCAACGAAGATGATGGCACCGCCTCCTTGCATCCAGCTAGGTAAACCTTCAGTCACGATTCCTGGCTTTATGGGCTCGCACAATTCACTCGTGGTAGTTTCCACTGGCTGCGTAGGGTTTTTGCGCGATCGTACTGCCTTCTGAGCTTCAATCATGGTTAGTCGGTGAAGCTCGAGAACCTTAGTCATTCGGCCTTCTGCATCACGTTGGTAGCCACCAGCCAGATTCCAAGCCATAGGAATACCATGCTTGGTGAACAAGCTGAAAGCAAGCTCATCGCGCTCTCGCATCTCTTCAGTGCTGAGTAGTCCACCAAGTGGATCGTTCCGATGAGCGTCCGCACCGGCCTGAAACAGGACTAACTCGACGCTCTCTGATAGCTTTTCAATCGCTGACTCGAGCCATTCAAAGTAGTCCGATACCCGCTTTGGCCACTGCATTCCGGACGAGCAATGAACTATCTGATCATGCAGGTTAAGTTCATTCAATATGTCCTGGGTTCCATCTCCAGCGTGCCAGTCCAAGTCCAGTATCCCAACGCGGCAAAGCCGACACACCTCAATAGCTTTCAATCCGGCAATCACTAACCCATTAAAGGTGCAGTAGTTAGCCGCCACGGTGTATTTTGCATGGTGAAAGCCGCTGCTTGGTGAACAGGTAATGGTCTGCTCGCTAACCGCGTGTAGTGCTGCTGCCATCATCGATCCAACCGTCCACTGCGTCGATTCAGCGATCTCCGCAGAGGGTAAACCGAAGCCTGTCGGCTGAGAACCGTCGAGCATTGCATTAACAAAGTAAAAGCCATGAGCCGACCGAAGATCTTCGAGCGAGGCCGGTTCAAAAGAGGCGATCTCAATCAGGTCATGTTCTAGCCAATCAGCGACCGCTTTCCCAGGCTTCTCGCTTGAGGGAGAATAGCTGTTGTTTCTGCAGTTCATGAGCGAGTCATAGAATGTTTTGATTTTGGTCATCGATGATTTTCTTTAGTAAGGGTAAATCTCAGCCTTGGGGAACGACCGTAGTAACCACAGCCCACGCCAAACGAAGTCCAAGTCAGCAGCCACTTCAACCAGATGGACAGGCTATAGAATTTCTGAAGTGGCTCAAAGCTGCACTCCAAGTCGACTTCAAATCCTCGCGGGAAAAGCATCGTTGCATCGCTCGGTGCCAGCACAGTGTTTGGCAAATCAACTACAACTCGACGATCACCCACAAAGACAGAGATAAATCGAAAGACGTTGTCGGTGATCCTCTCTTCAGCCATAAACGGCTCTTCTACTCGCTCCATCTTCGAAGTGTCGATACTTGCAATCCGCTCTTCAAATAGCACGGTCTGTGGCTTGCATTCGATTTCTCGGATAGCCATCGCCTGGCGAAGTGTTGACAAGAAGTACTGACTAAGCATGACACCTTCTCCTGTCCTCAATCGTTCAGATAACTGCATCACTCGCCCGCCTCCTTTCCGTTACCCCCCTCATTCTCCTTCTGAATCTTTTCTGCCGCGATTTGCCGTTCAATTTCATCACACTCTTCCTGAGTCATTTTTCCCTCGATGACAAACAAACGTCGAACACTTCGGCACAGTTCCTCAATTTGCTCTCTCGTCATTTTGAAGCGTTCCCGGTCCGCAGCAAACTGCGCCGCTAAAGCTTCTTCGCGCGCGATATCTCTGACCTTCTTGTTTGGTTTGGATTTGGACGGTTGACTTTCGTGATTGGGCTCGGGCATGGAACAACTTTCGGCATGAGGTTTTCCGCAAGAAAGGT
>CAYWNG010000750.1:0-3259 GCA_964458685.1 uncultured Pirellulaceae bacterium | reverse complement strand
GCTTAGCTATGGTAACGAGTGTTATCGGCAAAGCAATAGCATGTCTGTAGCATGATACCGCCACGACACTACCAAACCGCACCTAAGTCTATACTGGTCAATGACTTGAAAAATATTTGGAAAAATGCCACACTTGCTACATGCAACACACAGAGCAAATATCCGAACGACTTGCCGCCATATCAGCGGAGCTTGCACACATCGCTAAACTGCTTGCGAATCCGCAGGTAAAAGCGAACTTTCCGCGTGAGGCTCGCGACCGATTCATTGCGGGCGTCTGTTTGCATCCAGAGTGCAAACGCAAACGGTCAGACATACAGTTTCGGCGTGGCAACTGCCCGACGCATTACGCCAAGCTAAAGAAGGTCATTGATAAACGTGGAGCAGTTGCAGAATTTCAATTCATCGAGAACGGGTTGCTGGCTCCTGACGACTACAACCCCAACCCTACAGAATTTGACGCCGTTGTTCAGGGCATCGACGAGCAAGAATCTCGTCTACTCGCAGCAGCAGAATCGGCAGCCGTGAAACCGATACAAAAAAAGCGCGGTCGTGCAAAGTCGAATTAGCGATCCAGCTTTCGGCCTCTGCTTTAGTAAACTCGCCAGGGACGATAAGATAACCAGACTGATTGAGCACAATCACACGATACACGATAACTGCCTCCAACTTTGAGGGGATAAGTTTTTTGGCAGGTTAGCTACTATTGCAGACACCTTCCGTCATCGGCTTGCCAATTTTTTAGCGTGATATTTCAAAGCTTCAACCCTCACCACCCGATAGATTGCGAATCGTAAGTTTTTCTTACGTGTTTTGATAGGAAGTTAAAAGCAAATGGCAAAAGGCTGCGGTATCTTTGCTGGCTTCGTTCTGGTTCTGCTGATGGTCCTTTGTGGCAGTATCCTCTCAGTCATGCCGCGCGGTAAGCCGCTAACCCAGCAAGAGAAAGCAGCCAACGAACAAGCCCGCAAGGAATGGAGCACAGCACGCAATCAAGAACGGCTGATTAAGGAGCTGGTCATCTCGACGCTCAAAGCACCGAAGACAGCCGAAGTCGAACTAAAGAGCGGATGGAAAGATGAAGAGCTAATTACGCAAGGATTCGTTGACGCTCAGAACTCATTCGGTGCAATGATTCGCAACAAGATCCACGCACTGTCTGAAGGCAAAGAGAATCCGCAGCTAGTCTTCTTGCAAGTCGATGACAAAATTTTGATTGACAAAGTAAGCGACCGGCCCTAATCTTTAGTCGCCATCAATCTCCGTTCGCCGCAGCCACCACCTGCATTAGAGGCGAACGTGCTACCGATCAATCATCTAATCCGTACACTCATAGCTACCGGCAAAGACTGGGAGCTATTGACGCACACTAGCAGCAGCGATGTTTTTACATCCGCGCTAGTCATCGACGGCTTAACTACAACCGTCACTCTATTGGGCAATCGCTGGTACACCCTTTCTACCGAACGTCATAGCCTATCGTCGCTTCTGAATGGAGAAGTTGTTTACGAACGCGACGATGCTGGCAACCTCCCATCAGACTTTGCTTGCGTGCCGGGAGTGGAGTGAATGAAATCGCTTGCCCTGTGGCTTCATGCGGTGTGGCTCTTTCTGTGGCTGCTGACTGTCTGTTTGGTTTTCACTCCAGCAGGCAATGAGTTTGTGTATTTGATTTTCTTGATGGTCATGGAGGTTAGATCGTGAAAGCCAGTGGATTGCAGCCGGGGCAGTTTTTTCAATTTGATAAGAAGCTGCACCACGGAAGATGTTTGTTTCTTGGTCCGTCGAATGATCCAGATTTTCCGTATGCGTACATGCGCCAATCTAGCTGCGAATATGGCTACGACATCGACGCTTGCAAGGACTTTGAAGTCACCCCTCTCGCCGTCACTGGCTGGGATGATGAGCCGTCAATGAGCACTGGACCAATCCCGCAAGGCTGGGCGTGCATGATGAACACGCAAACTGGCGAGAAGCGTTTGGTTCCTTTCGATGAAGTGTTTCCACCTGATCCGCCGAAGCTGCAATTGCGGGAAGGTGCGTACTATCGACGGCGAGATGGGGAAGTAGTTGGGCCGCTTTACAAAACGGATAACGACGAATGCCCTGAGTGTCCTTGGCGTGCATCTGACATTCGAGACAACCCTTACAGGTCTTGGTCGCACGATGGCAAGTATGACCCTGATGAAACAGAGCCAGATGACTACGACCTTATAGCCGAAGCTCCGCCTGTTGAGCATGTGCGACCAGCAATCGCAGACGCAATCGAGAATGCCGCCGCTGCTTTCCACCAGAAGATTAAAGAGCCAGAGCAGTTCGCCGCTGGTGACTGGGTGGTGCCGCTAGAAGACCATCCACAAACCAAAGGGAATCGTCCGCATTATGTGCAAGATGCAATAAACGATTTAATCTCAGTGAACGGCTTATGGTGGGGTCGAGAACACTTCCGCCGCGCCACTCCCGCCGAGATTGCAGAGCAGCAACGCAAAGACTACTGGCAGCATCCAGTGGTTGAGAACAAGCCCGACGCTGACGACTGGATTGAGCACGATGGGAAGGGTTGCCCTGTGGATCTCAATGCAAAGGTTTTGATTCGTTGCAGGCACTTCCCAGACGACGAACACGGTCCCTTCGTCGCTAGTGCCGTTGATTGGCGAGATGACGACAGAGTCAATCCGCCGACGCCAGAGCTTCAGCCAATTTACACAACGCATGTCCAATACGTGGGAGTGCTGTAATGGGTGACGTTAAACAAGCGGCTGAACGGTTGCGGCGATGGCGGAATGGCGAGGAAGTGCGAGCAGCATATAGCAAGGCTGACTCATGGCCCGCTGTATTGCGAGACATTGACCTATTGGTCAGCGAGCACTTGGCAGACAATGACGAGGCGATTACGGAAGAATGGGTAACCGCTGAGTATAAAGCACAGTTAGACCACAACGACACCGGATGCCGCATTCGCTGGATTCACAACGGCTACTTCGTGTGCGTTGATAAGCTCAACGCTTTTCGCAGCTTGCCAATTACTTTTCGCGTTCATGCTTTCCCATATCCAGAGAGCGATGGGGAAAGTGTGAACTGGGACAAGATGAAAACACGCGGCCAACTTCGCAAGCTCTTAGCCGCATTGGTGACAACATGACCGACCACGACCAATCCATCATCGACGGCGTGTTGTCAGTCATGGGCGAAGTTGGACTAGCGACCGATCACAAGCGATTGCGAGAAGCGATTGAGAACGGGGCAGGCAGGGACAAGC
>CAYWNG010000749.1:1423-3262 GCA_964458685.1 uncultured Pirellulaceae bacterium | reverse complement strand
AACTCTTCCGGAACCTGCAAGGGTTCGGAAGCAACGGCACTAAAGTGCTGTCCAAAAGTTCCTTCTACCAAGCGAAGCCACGAAACTAAAGCGCTATCGGGAATTCGCATCTCAACGATTTGATCCAGGCGAGGTATGTTGCCTCGAAATAATGCGGCCAAAACTCGTTCGCCCTCCTCGGCAGAAACATGCTTATTGACGATTGATTTGGCAAATAGAGTCAAAATCTGTTGACCACGTTCTTTGTCTTGTGGAGAGAGCGAGGTAGCTCGAAGCGGCATGGCAAGGGCCAACACTTTATCCGAGACACGCAGTGACGAATCACGGTAGCCTTGGATAATTCCGTCCAGTTCACCAGGACGAAGACCTTGAGTACTCACTTGATTGACGATGCGATCGATCTTCTCGCCCAGATTTCTGGTCTGCTCGTCGTTTGCCTTATGATTCACCGAGTTCTTGATTGCCTCGCCAATTACTTCAACAAAGCCTGCCTCACTGTTTTCGATCTTCGCCGCCAAGCTTTTAAAACTCTGGACTGCAACGGGCTGATATGCAGAATCGTCTTGATGATGAGCGTTAGCCGTTCGCTCTTTTCCACTCCAAGTATGCATGACTAACATGCTGGCAAGTGTGACACCAAAGACCAGGCTTCCTCCAGCAGTTGCCAGTTGATATCGCCGTCGCATCGCCGCCTTGAACTGCTGTTCGGACATTCTCTTTCCCGGTCGACGGCGATCGCAGGGCTTTTTGCCTTCCAAGAATCGCTCAAGAACCGCGGTCAGTTCGCCAACGGACTGAAACCTACGCTCGGCGAGTTGATCGCAGGCTTTGTCGATAATCTTTCCTAGCTCGGCAGGCACACGCGGATTAACTTCGCAAATTGGCGACAAGTCGACACGCTTGTTCACGCGGTGCGCATCATCCGCGCCGATGCAGGCAATTTCATAAAGAGTTCTGCCGAGTGAGAAGATATCGCTCCGACGATCGACTAAGCCGCGCATCTGCTCGGGGGCCATGAAGCGTGGTGTTCCAACAACCATACCGCTGCCACTTGCCGAGATATCATTACCACGAACCTTGGCTAGACCAAAGTCGGTGATCCAGCATTTTCCATTGCGATCAACTAAGAGATTGGCTGGCTTAAGATCCCGATGGAAGATCTTCTGTCGATGTACATATTCGAGAGCTTCAGCAATCTCTAATCCCCACGCTGCTAGCCGACTCCAATTGGAGCTCAGTTCCGAGATCCAGTAGCTTGCCAGGATCGATGGATTGGGCTCGAGTAATTCTGCCATGCTGCAACCGTCGATGAAATTCATCACGATGTAAACGTGATCGCCGATGGCACCGTGCGAGAAGATCGAAACGATATTGGGATAATTTAGCCTCGAAAGACTCTCAATTTCGCGGTCTAAACGCATTAAGTCGTTGGCGATCGGATTCACTTTAACGACTTTGATAGCCACCGTCTTGCTGGACTTGGTATCGCGACCCTTGTAGACAATGCCGGAAGCACCCCGACCGAGTTCATTCAAGAGTTCGTAACCAGGGATCACCAGTTCTTCGGACTTGGTGTCTTGCTTTTGACGCAATGATCCTTCAAGCAGAGCCATGGTCGGCAGTTCGTGCAAAATTCGATCAGCGAACTGCGGGAAGTGCTTGGCAAGGGCCTTCAGGCTTACGGATTTTCCTCGTCGAAGTTCCTGTAGATAGACTTCACCGATATCGGAAAAGCTGATTTGTGTTGGGCTTTGCATCGCTCTTATTCACTCCGGCGAACAGACAATACCCTGGGTAGAGTCTGAAAAAGTGCACGCTTAACTCTAGGACATACCTCGC
>CAYWNG010000749.1:0-1323 GCA_964458685.1 uncultured Pirellulaceae bacterium | reverse complement strand
GACCATGATTTGATTGCGACCGTCAATTGTGCGCATGAAGGCGATCTTAGAGCCGTCTGGAGAGAAGAGGCAAGATTCGGGGCGCGGCGGATTCTGAGGAGTCGATTTGGTCAAGCGAGTTGAGCGACCACTTGCGATCTCTACGGTGAAGATGCTTCCATCGCTGACGTAGGCCGCCTGAAAGCCGTCAGGACTCACACTGAATGCGCTGGCGACCGAGTGCGCATCGAGAGTGATTTGACGTATCTGGCCGCCGTTAGGACTGACACGGTACAACTGCACAACGCCTTCGGCATCGCGAGCCAAGAATAGTAGATTGTTTCCATCGGGAGTCGACCGAATCCAGTGTCTAGGCTGCGATGCGATGCCTGGATATTGCGAATCTTCCGTAAAGGTGATTCGTCTTTGACGACAGCTCTTCGGCGGAGCTGGTCGAGTTGTTACTGTTCCTGTAATCGAACCATCCGCTTGCATCAACTGATCGATCTGCTCGGGCAAGTCGAGCACGAATAGCTCTACGATCGGCTGACCAGAGCGCCCAATGACTGTGCCTTGAAAGGCCAGTGCGTAGCGCTGTCGCATTCCATCTGTGCGCATGTAACCGTTTGTACCGATCCAGCCTTCTTCACAGGCCCGCATGATTTCGTCGCTGCCTGGCGTGTGATGATCGGTAAGCTTAGTAGCGAGAACTGTGAAGCTGCATCCCGAGTGATTGCGTGGATGCGTCATCGGAACTTGAACGGGTTGATCGAGGATGCTGATCGCAATCCCGCGTAAATTTTTTTCGTGCGCCGCGACTGAGGTTGGTGTAGAGGCAAGTTTGTCGAGCAGAGCGTCTTCGTATGTGCTAGCGACAAGCTTGCCATCGCTACTAAAGGTGTGCACATGGGTTCCACCGCGCAGTGCGCCACGAGTAAAGCTTGGAACAAGATCGCGAGCATCCAAGAGTTTCGCTTGGCCTGGATTGTTGCAGTCGACGATCACACCTTGTCGATGACTGGACCCGTACTGCCAATCTTCAGTGGGATCTTCAGGGCCAAGAATAAAAACGACCTGATCGAGAAATGGGTGATAGGTAACCACGCCACAATGTGCGCCTCGTTTGGACCGATAGAGCGTTTCGACTCGGCCAGTCGCCACATGAACGCGCTCGATGGTCTGACCATTGAACATCGATCCATCCAGCGAGTCCCGAGTATCGTAGGCCAGCCAAGTTGAATCCGGCGACCAAGCACCGATGTTGGTGAGCAGGTGTCCTTGCGGTGCATTGGTCACTTGCCGCTCCACCTGAAAATTCTGTGCCTGCAAACTGGCGACTCCTAA
>CAYWNG010000748.1:0-3263 GCA_964458685.1 uncultured Pirellulaceae bacterium | reverse complement strand
ACTTGGAAACCTGGCTAGCTGCCCACTGCCAATGCGTAGATCGTACTGGTTCCAATAATCGCGAAGTGTTTGCTCGGTGGATGGATCAGGCATAACTTCAGAGGGACTTTCTCTTCGTGAAGGTGTTGAAAGGCTGGGATACTTAATGAGTCGCTGAGGGTTAAGCAGTGACTCATCTGCATCGTCTAATTTTATCGATACGCCGAACAACTGAGAATTGGAATCCAGCTTAGGCCGTGACCGACTTCTAAAGGCCCACTTGAGCTTTGCCTTGTACTTTGTCATTCATGAATGTGATGGTGATGATTTGGTTTCCTTCCTGCCAGACCATTTGCTTGGCGCTCATAGACATTCCAGCAAAGCTAGCGTCGCTGCTGGCTTGTTCCGAACCTTTCCCAAGAATTCCTTCAACCTGCGAGATAGTCATGCCATTTTCGATTCGCTCATAATTGCTCTTGTTGATGGGGCTTCCGCAACCTGCAAGAAATAGACAGGAAAGGATGATCGTTACGATTCGCTTCATAGTGATGCTCCGAAGTAAATGAGGTATTTTCTGATGGAGTTGGTTTGAGGACAAAAGTAGAGTGTAAGGGGACGACGCGTTTGGGCGAGATTTGGCAAGTTCTTTGGTAGGTTTGAGGTTAAGGGTAACTGTTGTGCAGTCGACGCCTTAGCCATCAAACCACCAACAGCAATCAAAGAACCAGACGCGCATGGGAAAGCCGACAAACTATGAAACAACGGGCACGACCTGACGGACAGCCCTTTCTTCCATCCACAGACGGCCAAGCATGTTCCTGCCTTCCCAGAGATAGCCGAGCGGTGCTGCTGGATCGGGCACTCGAACGGCACCCCAGAACAGATTATTCACTCGACGGCCGCGAGAACTGCAATCTTCGACAAGCAACCTATCGCCACTTGCCAACAAACGGCGAAGCAGATCGGGATGCGACTCCAGCTTCAATCGAATACAGAGCCTCATATTTGCAACATCCTCATCGCTCAACGGGAGCACGACCTGACGAGCCTTATATCGCTTGGCAATCATCTTGGCCGCCATTGGCGATTTGGGCTCACGCACAGCTTGGCGAGCCTCCAGATCCTCGGGAGCAAATCGCAGCGCTTGAAACAGCGCCTCTGCATGCCACCATTTCAGCCCTTCATGATGAACCGGATGCGGACTCATATTGCTTAGCCACCCGCCTGGCTCAGCGACTTTGCGAATCACCAACTGATCATCCATCGCTGCAAAACGCGGCAATACTTCAATAGCACTCATAGGCCCTCGCTTTTGGTTTGAAACGCGAAAAGAATAAGTGTTCAGATGCAGAAGCGATGGGGGCGTTAAGGGCGTCGGGGGGAAGTCGCTAGAGTCAATGTTTTTCAGTAATACCACATGTTCTATGTCCACAAGGCGCTAGGATAGAACTTAAATGCGCGGAGTATTTGGACAATGCCCGTCTGGTTCGCATGAGCGTGCTAACGGGCCTGACTTAAGAACCTTTCAAAAATCCTTCCAGGCGGAACCCTTTTCGGGATCAAGGCGTTCTATCAATTGCCTTAGAACGAAGTTCATAGGTACTTCTGCGAATCGAAAAAAGTGATTCGGACTCCCCTCTCTTGAGATTATTTTCCCGGATAAGGCCGTTTCCGCATTAACGCGACGCGCGCCCTCGTAACAGCAGTTTATTGCCGTCGGGTGACGTGCCGGTTGGGTGACTTGCCTATCGGCTGAAGTGCCCGGCGGTGTTTTCCGTTTTGGGAATGTTTACCCTTCAACAACCTGCGAGGCCCAGATTTGATTGAAAAAGAAACTCCAACGATCACTCCCAAACCACACCAACAATCAACCTTCGAACCTCAAGAAAAAAGGACACAAGCCGACAAACGAATCAACTATCTGCTTAAAAAGCACTTCGAAGACGACCCAGAATTTCGCCCCGTAATCAGTAAGCTTGCCGAATACGACCCGACACCCAACAAAAAATACCTCGGCTGGTTGGTAAAACACTGGTGCGGAAATTGGAATCCCGATGACGTACAACTTCAACGCGTCTCCCAATGCCTAAGAATTCACAATAGAGGAGCAAAATACTTTTCACCGCTGACTTGGACCGGATTGGAACTCGAGGCGGTTGGTTATCAGGCAGATGTCTTTCGCTTTACACCACAATCCATTCTGTGGATGCAAGGCAGGATCGCAGAGATCATTCAAACCGACGAGGAGAACAAGCAGATACGCAAAGGGAACTTGGTTGCCACCGCAGGAGCTGAAATAGCCTACCAAGATGAAAAATGGACGCTACTCCGGGTTAGAACCCAAGCCGCTCTGAAGCGATTAGGGCAGGGATGCGGCTGGTGCGTTTGCGGAAACAGGAAGCATGGTTACCGTTTTCCGTTTGATTTTCTACTGACAATTGATGGAGAAAGATACCTAGCAAACAGGACTGAAATCGCTGACCGTTGGAATGTTACCCCGCCACACAATGTTTGTGAAGAAATCAACATTATCCGAGCGTTGTCATCCGATAGTTATGATCGCGCAGCAGACTTGGTCAATTCAGCGATTCAAAAACAAAAACGCCAAAACGAAGAAAATGAAAAGGAGATTCTAAAGTATCCTGAAGAGGCCATTCGGTACGCTGAGGCTGTGCTGGGTGGAGCTTGGCCCGAGTTTGAAAAAAAGTTTCGAGTCGCAGACCTTTCGGCACATCTCGCTGTCGAATACGCGATTCGATGCCGCAAAGAGCCCTGGCCAAAATTTGAAAATAAGATCAAGCGAAGCATCGATCCACTAGCTCGATATCGCAGAGCTTTTCCAACCTCAATCCCCAAGAATGAAAAGGAGATTTTTCAAGACAAGCTGGCAATGTGGAGGCGCGTTAGTGGCAACCTCAAACGCCCATGGAAGCGTTGGAGCTTACAGGGGCAGATTGAGAGCCGTCAGCGCAATGTCGATTTCGAAGTTCAACTGCTGCAAAATTACGCCGAGGCCTCAGTTAAGAGGTATGCGAGACTAGTTGCATCGCTCTCAACGTCAAGTTTGGCGGATGAATACCGAGAAAGACTGCTGTCCTACTTCACAGGTGCTGCCGACGAAAAAACAATAGGTGTGAATGAGCAGCTAGCTCCGTTGATTTGTAAGCACATCCATTGCCGCGCCCCAGAGCTTGAAGAATACATCCAGCGCGATAGCCGACTCGCACTGGCCTACGCGTTGGGTATCGGCGAGCGTTTCGAAGCAGGGGAGGAATCGATTCGAA
>CAYWNG010000747.1:0-3264 GCA_964458685.1 uncultured Pirellulaceae bacterium | reverse complement strand
TTGACGTTCGGCCTCAAATCGAGCCAAAACCTGCTTGGAATCCATCCCTGGCTTGATCAGCTTAATAGCGACAACTCGCTTTACAGGTTCAGTCTGCTCAGCTTGCCAAACGCTTCCCATGCCTCCTTCGCCAATCGCTTGGGTAAGAATGAACTTGCCTGCGATGATCGAGTTTAGCGGACCGTTTTGAACTAGAGGGATGGCCCGCCGTGCTTGCGGCATCGTTGAAGTAAAATCCTCTTCACCAGATTGAGCATAAGCTTCAGCTACGACCGATGCATACTCGGGGAATCGATTTCGGTAAGTGTCCTCGCTAAGAACTTCACCAGCTCTCATCCGAAAGAAGAACTCAAGCACAAGCAGTTCAAGCAATAGATCTGCGCGATCCTTGTCTGCGACGTTCGGCAGGAAATCTTCGATTCGCGGAATATCGCCCGATCGGCACTGGTCCTCGAACGAGTTTACTAAATCAAGCATGTCTGACACTCAAGAAATCAACCGTGAAAAGTCTAAAAGTCGTTTCAGCCATCCATCGCTTCAACGCGGCGTAGATTGTACCCGATCAGGACGCTGATCAGAGATATTGCACAAACGGTTGGTCAAAGATTGTTGTCGCACTGAACTCGGCGGGCAGTCGATACCGATTTCTAATTAAGTCATCAAACTCGATGGAGTAAAGAATCGGTGGATTGGCTGATTGCCGGATCAGTTGGTCAACTTCTGCGCGGGCTCTCCCCATCGTTTGCTTTCCTGCGACTTGCAACGCGCCCCGTGTTAGCGGACAATAGTCCCTATGATTACATTTCCAATGAGCAACTTCGAAAATACCAGGATCAAGACTAAGGCTAACAAAACACGTCAGACTCTTCCTGACATGCGGTGTGCGACGATGTCATGTTCGCTTTCTGTTGAAGACGTTCGCAAGCTTTTTGGAGTGCCTGAATGATTCAGCACGATGAATTGTCTGATGCATCATCTCTTTGAGTGACGACTTATGCGAAACCATGTGGCTATTCTGATCGCTTGCACTTTCTTCGTACTGCCCGCAATCGCACAGGACAAGGTTGTGAATGACGTTGATATTCCAACTTTGATTGGCGACCTTGCTTCGAAAAATCCTGCTCCTGCGGATCGGCGTGGTCCGAGTCTGAAACTGCCTGCTGGCTATGATCGCAAGAAGCAAGAGCCTGTTCAGAATGCCCGATACAAGCTCAAATCCCTTGGGCCCGTTGCGTTTGATAAGCTCATTGCGAATTGGAATGACGAGCGATACTGTCTAACCTACTCAGTCGGCATCAACGGATACATGTACAATGCGACGGTCGGTAAAATGTGCCAAATTATCGTGTACGATCAGATCCAGCCCTACGGCATCTGGCCCAAAACCGAAGACGATCCACGAGGGAAGCCCAAACGACCAAGCTATCCCAGCGTGTTTCTTGGAGACGCCAAAAAGGCGGCCGAGTGGTTGGAACAACACAAGGGTAAATCGCTGTACGAGATTCAACTGATGGTTGTAGACTGGGTCATCGAACGGGAGTCTGAGATTCCGAGTAACTTTAGTGATGAGGAACGCAAATTCATGAAAGACACTCGGCAAAAGCTGCTCGATACCAAACAACCCATTGCACGCGGCAATTACTACATGGACGACTACGATTGAAAGGCCCGGCAATCTAGAGTTAACGATCCATTCTACTGAGGAGCCTTCGTGACAGTTGAAACGACTAAAGCAGATTGCTACTCGGCGGGCGAGCGACGGTGGATGGAGTACGGGCAACAGCTTCGCGCTCGATGGCTTGATCCACTTTTGCGACTCTTGGATCGTTGGCGCGTCACTCCAGATCACATCACAATCGCCTCGCTAGGTTTTGGCATCCTATTCGTACCGCTTTGGTACGTGCAGTATCCGTGGATAGCGTGGAGCGCTCTGATGCTCCATGTCATTCTTGACGGCGTCGACGGGCCACTGGCAAGATTTCAAAAGGTCGACAGCCAACGAGGCAGCTTCACAGATTCGTTCTGCGATCAAGTCATCGTTTCGGTGGTGACGATGGCAATGATGAACGATTCCACTCGGATCGTGGATGTCTGGGGCGGCAGTTTGTTTATCCTGCTCTACGTCGGCGTATTGGCCATGTCGATGGTGCGAAACGCTTTGCAAGTGCCGTACTCGTGGCTGGTCCGTCCGCGGTTCTTTCTGTTCGCGGCTATCGCTGTCGAGCTGCTGGGATGGACTCACGCTGTTGCCTGGACCATCTGGATCAGCAATTTTCTGCTGGCCATCAAGACGGTTTCGGGATTCTTCAAACTGCGGGAAAGGCTGCCGAAGTAGAAGGAGGAGTAGTAGCAGTAGGAGGGCGCTCAGGAACAGTCGCCTGCGGCTTGCCGTTAAACAATTTTGTACCCAAGAACAGCTTACTGACTGATTACTTTGACCAACATCGTCGCGTAAGCGCCGCGCGGCAGGGTGAAGCTCAAGCGGAGAGCGTTTTGGTCTTCGTGTAGATCGTCGCTCAACCACTCGAACTGAAAATCGGCTGGTCGCAACCAACATGGCCGAATACCCTTGGAGAAAAATGTGTCGCGAGGGAACTTCAAGCGTATTTCGCGACGCTCCATTCCCAGCGGCTGCAAGACTTCATCCAATGTTCCTACCAGATCCTCGGGCCAGTCGTGCTGCCGCGCGGTGGGAAGTGGTAGAGACAACGAGCCCAACCAGCGTAACTGCTCAGCATCACAAGTACTGGCCTGCGGAAGAGCCAAGTTGCCTATCACAGATTCAAAGTAGGTCACGTGAGGCGACAATCGCGACTCGATCAAGCGACTGAGCCATCGATTCCAAAGTCCGCTTTGAAACGCAGCCAGATAGATGCTACGTAAGTCGGTACGAATCAGCGCGATCGCTCGTTTAAAGTTAGTTGGGTGATCGCACAAAAAAGTGACAATGCTGCGTCGATGTGAACGATCTAAGCGATCTTTGCATTCGAGCCATTGTCCCCAATAGTCTCGAAGAATCTGCTTTTGTTCCGTCTCGCGTCCACGATCATGACTGTTGGGTTCGGCCATCGCCAAGAATAACGCTCGTTCGTAATCGCCCTTGCACCAGGGCTCGGCAATAAACTGCCCCGACTCACCCAACGATCCAAAGCGTTGATCGTCGAAATAGTTGACAATGCCAACCTGCTGAACGAGCTGCAATCGGTCCGCGATTTTTTGTTGGTCACCCTGATCGATGCCGCGAAGAAGAATTTCAAACTGATT
>CAYWNG010000746.1:0-3265 GCA_964458685.1 uncultured Pirellulaceae bacterium | reverse complement strand
AGTGTGGCTCGCTGGAAGCAAGTCCACGGTGCTTCTTTCTACAGACGGCGGATCTAGCTGGAACAATTGCAGTCCGAGTTATGGCGATCTTGAGTTGCGTTCGATCGTTGGCTTGAATAACCAGAAAGCGATCGTTGCAAGCGCAGGAACACCCGCCGTCATCTTGCTGACCGATGATGCTGGCAAGAATTGGCGAGAGGTTTATCGCAACGATGCCAAAGAGGCCTTCTTCGATTCAATGAAATTCTGGGATGAACAGCATGGGGTTGCCATGAGCGACCCAGTGAATGGTAAGTTCTTGCTGATTCAAACCAAAGACGGAGGACAGAGTTGGCAACCGATCGATCCCTCGCTATTGCCTGATCCACTGACCGGCGAAGCTGCCTTTGCCGCGAGCAACTCGTCGCTCTTGCTTGGTGCCGATGGTGGAATACTGTTGGGGACTGGTGGTGCCGACGGTAGCTTTGGACGAGTCTTTTGTCGTGATACATGGCAATCTTCTTGGCAAGTTTTCTCGACCTGCATTCCGAGTAGCCAGTCCGCTGGAGTATTCGCACTGCAAAGGATGAGCGGCAATGTTCTCGTTGCGGTTGGCGGTGACTATCGACCTGGTGAGCCGAGCCCGGTTGTTATCGCGACGAGTCGCAATGGCGGAAAAGACTGGATCGCTGCTCGTAAGCCGCCCAAAGAATTTCGTTCGGCAGCGGTCGTTGTTCAACTTCCCCGAACAGATCAAGGCGGACATGCGTTGAAGGCTGAAGAGTTGCTTATCGCTGTTGGACCAACTGGCAGCGACTATTCGCACGACGGAGACAATTGGCTACCGTTTTCGACTCACGGTTTTCATGCACTTAGCTCCTCTGGAGCGACCGTTTTTGCCACCGGAGCTGACGGCCGTTTTGCCAAGCTAAAGTACTAAAGTTCAGAATCCGAACTTCACTCTTCAAGGCGTTCGTCGAACTATAACTTGGCGACAATCGCTACTACAGTCGACTGTTCATCGGCTTTTTCCGCGTTCAAGGTTGATCAGGCAGCAACTCGGTCGCGAGCGAACCTATTGCGAGGATAATCGCGATCAACGTGCCTCCAATGAACATGACCCATCGAGGCCAAGCCCTATTATAGCCTAGCCACCGAACATATGTCTCAATCGCCGGTCCTGCGAAGTACGCGACGTTCGCCACCACCGCACCTAGCAAGATCAATCGTAGTAGTCCTAGATTTAAAACTCCTGTCACGCCAGTAAGAAGAACCGTGACGAGAGCCAGAATGATCACGTATAAGATTCGAAGCTTCTCCCACGCGAGAAACACTCGCCGCGCAATTGCTTGCAGCGATGTTTGCACCACTTCCGACTCTGGAATCTCGCGCACGAGGGTTGTTGGTGTTGCAGTGTAAGGATTTTCAGTCATAGCTCTCGGTCGACGGTTATCAACGATCTAGGAACTCAAGCGATTGCACAACGCAATTCAAAACAATGCGTGATTAGTAGCACTGCCCTAGCTGATCAAGGCACAGTAAATGCCAACACGGTGAACGCAATGTGCATCCCAAGTCTATAACTGGGCGATTTGCCGATTTCGAACACCGATATGTCATTGTCAGTTACAAGTGCAGCATGTTGGCCGTAATGGTCTCCATGATAAGGAAAGCCATCCAGAGTGTGGCCCTTTGGAAAGAACGAATAGAACTTCGTAAGGGTCCTGTTCGCTGAGCCGAAAGCAAGTCCGTTGCATATCATAATGGTTGTATCGCCGTAGTCCATCGCGAGTGCGGATCGTCCCCCAGAGCTGTCGACAATCGCAACTGATTTCGGAGCAGTCTTGTCATCCAGTTCGAAGATCTGAGTAGTTCCCGCAACGGTAATATGTCGATTGGTTGAAAAATGAAATATTGACTTCGAGTCTAGAGAGGCCAACAGAAAGTCGTCCCTATTAACGAAAAGATGGTATGCGGGACGCTCGGTCTTGACAAAGTGACGCTCGGTAATGGCGATCGGATTGGTAACATCATAGACGGCAATTCCTGTCCGTTTCTTTGGCGGTCGAGCGACTTCGCTAACGTAGAGAAATCGTCCGTGGTAACATCCATTCCAATTCCCACAATCATTTTGCAGTGTTGCCAAGTGTTTTGGCGAGTGTGATTGTGAGATGTCAAATGAAGCTATGGTGCCAGATCCCAGAAGGAAGGCGATCTTGCCGGCGCGGACAATTGACTGAGAGTTAGTTGCAGAGCCGGGGCCGAATTCTCCCAGCAATTGGGGATCGGATGGCTCAGCCAAATCAAATACCGCAAGCTTGCCTCTTGATGTTAATGCAAGAACGTCACCGAGTATTTCCAGGTCATTTCCATCGCCGGCCTTATTGATTGACTTCTGTAGCTGGAGTTGTTGGACAGGATGTCCCAAGGCACCATCGGTTGGAAGCCTCAATAAATCCGCAAAGGTGCGGCAAAAGCCGGCGGCGAAATCAACCATGTCGTCCCGCGGGACTTTGTAGATCTTTAAGTCCCCGTCTCGATCCAACGCATAAAGCCACGGTGTCTTAAGCGCGACGGCACGAAAGGTTGCATCATTTGGCAGAACGCCCTCAAGTTCCGCAATTTTGGTGATTGCCACCGACTCTTGAGCGGCACCAATACGCAAGGGGGCAACGAATGACAGTATGCTTGCGATCAGGCAAAGTGTTTTGCTCATGTGCTGGCTACGTAACGTCCAGGTTCATCCAACCCGATCAGTTGACTCTACGCAAGTCAAAGCGGGCTTGATTGCAACCCTTGGGTCGTCAGATCGTCGAACTTCTATTGTACGACATCTAAGCCATCCCTATCCGATTCACGGAATCTTGCTGGCCACAAAAAATCACAAAACTCACAAAAGATGATTCATGATATTTCGCATGCGTCGCTCCATCCACTTTGAGTTAAACGGCAAGACCCCGCGGTAGAAAGACCGAAGTCGACAACCTGCCTCCACCAGTCCAGCATCCAATCCATTAGTCCAGCCACGAAGTGGCGACACAACCTTAGCCCTGGGTGAGCGCGGCGAGTCCCGCTCGGCCAAGCGTAACCCAGGGTATTCGAAGCGAATGGTTTGGCGGTGAGGGCTTATGTAACCATTTCAAAATTCTCAATTCGAACCGTCGAACCGCAACATTCCTGTCGCCGTGCAATGACTTTTCGCAGGTGTCGTCACTTGCAAAACCAGTCGCTTTGAACACAAAAATGAACTCTGCGGGCATGATCGATGAACAGCCGCAATGGATCA
>CAYWNG010000745.1:0-3273 GCA_964458685.1 uncultured Pirellulaceae bacterium | reverse complement strand
GTTCAGGAATCATTTCAGGGTCGGGTGACTCGCTGAAACGAATGCGGTTGATGTTCTTGAAGTCGGCCACGCTTGGAGCCTGACGAGCCCAAAGGTTCCACGTTTGTGGTGTTTCTTCGTAGGCCGCGAGCAAAGTCTTGTTGGCTGCATCAAGCAACAAGTTTGCAAAGCTGCCGGTGGTGTGATAAGCAGAACGCTCGATTCGGAATCGGCGGCATGCTTCGCGATTGCCCATCGCGACCTTTGCAACGTCGGTTGCGTTCATGCGGTCGGTTTGGATGCCTTGCTGACGTAGAACCAACTCAGCCAAGCGACTCAGACCAGCGTTAGCAAAGTACGCTGCATCCTCGCTGACTTGTGGCAGGTTCTTGACTCTCGCACCCTTGCAGGAACGCAGAATCAAACCGTCACGCACATCGTTGTAGAATCGTTCCTGACCATCGCCAGTAACACGAACGTCGGCACCAACCGACGAACCTAATGGTTGTGTAGCCATTCGTTCGATAATCCTTTGTCGGGCAATGTCAACACTCACACCGCTATCGCACAACTGGTCAGCAAATGCCCGTTCAATGCTTGCCAGTTTGCACGCAGCTTGGATTTCATTACGTCGCTGTTGGTCACGTTCCAAAGCACGCTTGATAAGTGCCGTTGCTTCGGCTGCTGACCGCTCAGCAGACTTCTCGACAACTTGCTTTTCTTCGTAGTCCATCTTTTCGACGACAGGTGCAACAACTTCCTCGGCTGGCATTTCTTCTGCCGCCGATTCAATCATTGGCTCTGGCGATTCGGCTTCTTCTGCTGGATTGAGTTTGCCCACAACCCATGCAAGAACTTGATTCGGGTCGGTCATTCCTTCTGGCAGACCCATTTCGGACAGCTTGCTAAGCAGTGCTTCGTCCATTCGCTTTATCCTTTTGAGGTCTGTATACGACCTTCGAACTGTTGAATACTCATCTGCACCCGTTGCACAGATGGAAGCGTTGTGTGGTTGCCAGCGAGTTACGATGATGGCTGGCCCTTCGATGACTTCGCCGCGTGGTGTCGTAAACGATTGACCACTGCGAACGTAGACTTGCTCAAGACGCTGAGCAGTAATTGAAAAATCGGTGATGTGCCCTTCAGCCATGCGTTGAGCGATGGTCTGTGCATCAGGGTCGGTTGCAAACACAGGCATGCCGATAAGCTCACCTGCATCGCGGTCGATGCGTAGTTGATCCATGCTCCCGACGATATTGCGAACGGTTGAATCGTCGTGCGAATCAACAATCGGAATCTTGTTGCGTCCGGCTCGTAATTCCATGCCGTCCATCAACAGCACTTCGGCCACAACTTCGCCGGTCGCTTCGTCGTATCGCAGCACTGGATTCTCAGTAGCAATCACAGCACGAGCAGGCACGCTCAAGTCAACCTGACGCATGACAAGCGAGTCTGTTGGCAACGGTGGCAACTTCCCTTTGCGGTTAGGCATTGGCTTGTTCCTCCGCTGGTAAGTCGTTGTCAACAAACCCGTCTGAAGCGTCAGCAACGATAGCTTCGATGTTCTTGTCGCTCAGTCCAATCATCGACAACTGAGCCTTAGCCAAGGCAATGGACATAGAACCATCCGACAAGCCATTCAGCACATCGGTCAGAGCCTTACGGTTTCTGACCCACTGAATGCGACTCAAGCCCATCCATTCGCCGGTTGGTCCGTCTTCGGTTTCAACGCTGTCTGCTGGTCCCGCTGTGCCGGTCTGCTGTGCCATCATCTGGGCAGTCAGCTCAGCGTCGGTAAGCAAGTTAAGCTGCTTGCGTAGTCTTTCTTCTTTGGCACGCTGGTACAGATTGGTTCGCCAGTTGCCGCCACGCTGCCCAGTCTCGTAAGCAAGCGTCGATAGGTTTTCCTTAATCGACTGAGTAGCCGCAGTCATTTCGCTTTGCGGGTCAACCCATTCCCATGTTTGCGGTTGCCATTCAACGGGTGCTGCTGTGCGTCGGTTGTCAAGCAACTCGGTCGATGTTGGAAAGCCATCGGCATCGACTAACGCAGCCGCTTTGCAAAACTCATCCCAAACGGGTTGGCAAAGGTCGTTGATTAGCAACTGCTGCCAACGTCGGAATCGTCGGCGATCTTCAAGCTGACTTGCTCGACTGCTGCTGTAGTTCGTCTTTGAGTAGTCGCGAGCAACGATTTCATAAGACAAACCAGTGCCTACACTGATGCCTCGAAGCATCAGATTGATCCACGGTTCACTTGCAGAGTTTGGTCGTCCTGGGTTGACGGTCTCGATGGACTCGCCTGGTTTCAAGCGTGCAATCATCGCGGGCTCAAGATAGTCCAGTGAGTTGCCGTTGCTGTCGGTCGTGTCTTCGTCGCTTGGACCAAGCAAGTTACCAACGGGTTGCTCTGTCTTAATCACAACGCCAAAGCAGCTTGCAACCGCCGACGCTTGAATCTCGTTGTCAACGTAAACGCCAAGGTCACGCAGCCACGACATAACAGGTGCAAACCAAGTCACGCCGCGAGATTGCCCAACGCGGTCTTTGCGGAACAAATGGCGAATGTCTTTAGCGTTGACGTACTCAGGCGTTTGGCGTCCAACTGCGTAAGGGCTATTGGGGTGCTGTGGATAAATCCAGTAACCAACTGCACGCCCACGCTTGTCGATCTCGACGCCACGCACAACCGCATTACCGCGTTGTCGTGCAGTGTTGGCCGCGTAGGTGTCTTTCTCAAGTGCTAGTCGGTCGGCTTCGATCAACTCCAACGCAAGCGGAACAGGCCGCGAGATTCCTTCGTACTCAGTGCCCTTGGTGCGAACGAACCGTACAAGCACTTCGCCCGCTTCGACGATTTCACGCTGGCACAGAGATTGAATATCCTGAAACGTCATTTCGCCGTTAATGTCGCAGACTTCGCACCACTCGGCCCAAAGCTTATCCCGCTTTTCGTTGGTGTCGCCTAAGTCATCGCCTGCGGTCGTTTCGAGCGTCGATTGGCAGTTGATGCCGTTGCCTACAACGCTGGAGACGATGGTATCGACAACGCCCCACGCATAAGCGTTATCGCGTACCAAAGCCCTAGCCCATGCTCGTAGTGCATCGGCTCCGAATGGTCCAAGCAACTCTTGGTCAGCCGACTGGTTCTTCGGCTTTTTGTGATTTGTCAGCCGGTTAGCTTCGGCACCCTGATACGAACGCAGCACCTTGCGAGCGTGTGCCCGCTTGAGCGCCCATGATGGAGAGAATACGCCGATAGTCCGGTCAAGCAAGTTCATCGACGCCTCCCGA
>CAYWNG010000744.1:0-3273 GCA_964458685.1 uncultured Pirellulaceae bacterium | reverse complement strand
AGTACACCAACAAGACTTTAGGTACTGATGATCATGAAGTGCTAGACAAATCGCTTATTGTAAGTGTGAAAAACAAAAAAATCACACTAACTTCTTCGGCTGAAGCGATTACCCAAGTACAGGTATTTGATTTGTTAGGCAGAAAAGTGTACGATAAATCGAAAATCAACGCCCAAGAATGGTCCATTTCGACTTTACCCTCGAGCGAGCAAACCTTGATTGTCAAAACCACCACTGCCATAACTGGTCGGCAGATTAGTTGATTGACGTGGTTGAAGGCGAAGATGCTCTAGCCCACCAATCGTGTAGTGGTTGGTGACGTAGGCTAATACAGAACCAACTGCAAAAATAACCGGCCATCGCTTTTGTATCTGCATCGCGGATCCTTGGGTGAGTTCACACGTCTGAGAGTGAACAAACTCGGGTTATGGTAGCTGAGCCATGCCGCCAAGATTACCCGCCAGACCTCAACCGACTTCCCAACTCAACTTTGTAAGTCAGGTTTGGGAATGCGTAGAGGCTTCTACCACCTAGAATCCTTCCAGGACACGAGATCTGTTATCGTCGACTTGAAGTTAGGAGTATTAGGCTTCTGCTTAGTTTTTCCACGCGATTCAAAGATAGTGGTCCGTAAAAAAGGATGGGACAAACTTTGACATGGGATCGAGCAAGGCCCCCTAAGAGAAATCGAACAAACTGCTACAATCGTTCGAATGCTGTAGGAGTTTCCAGAACTCGATTTTGGTGAATCCCGAAGCTGATAGCGAACCATGAGCACAACTGGCCGTCCAAGATCGGACCGCTAAGAATTCAGGATTGTACGGAGTCTGGCCCAATGATTAGAGCAGGTATCGTCGGTTGTTCCGGATACACCGCGATTGAGTGTATCAAGCTGCTTTTGCGACACCCCAATGTGCAAATCGTAGCTGCGACCAGTCGGCAAGCGAACGGCGCGACGATTGATGACATGCACCCCATATTGCAAGGTCGTCTACAAATCGTCGTTGAAGATTTGACTCCACGGGAGATTGCCGATCGATGCGATGTTGCGTTTTGCTGTCTGCCTCATGGTGCATCGGCCCCAATCGTTTCGGAGATACTTGCCGCGGGTTGTCGCGTAATCGACTTAAGCGCCGACTATCGTCTTAGCACACCGCAGCTTTACCAACAGTGGTATGGTGAAGCGCATCCTGACCCAGGTCGACTCGGCGAAACTCCGTACGGCTTACCGGAACTTTTCCGTGAGTCGATTCGCTCGGCGAAGCTAATCGCGAATCCAGGCTGTTACCCAACTAGTGCAATCTTGCCACTAACACCATTAGTCAAGCACGGTCTGATTCAGACAGACGGCATTGTCGTCGACTCGAAGAGCGGCGCAAGCGGCGCAGGACGAACCGCCAAGGTAACCAGTCTTTACGCAGAGATCAACGAAGCGTTCTCAGCTTACAGCGTTGGCAATCACCGCCATCAACCTGAAATCATCGATATCGTTGGTAGGTTTGCGGGTACATTTCCAAAACTGATCTTTACTCCTCACTTGGTTCCGATGGACCGAGGCATTTTGTCGACGATCTACGTTCGTCCAACGCACGGAACAACTGCTAATCAGGTTCGCGAGTGCTTGTGCTCGTTCTATGAGAAGGAACAGTTCGTTCGCATTCGCTCGAACTTACCTAACACCAAGTTTGTGGCACACACTAACTATTGCGACATCGCCGTGCGTGAAAACGACGGTTGGATTATTTTGGTTTCGGCATTGGATAACTTGATCAAAGGCGCCTCGGGGGCCGCGGTCCAATGCATGAATGTGATGTTCAATCAAGAAGAAGCGCTAGGATTAGGAGCTTAGTAGAACGTGGGACTCAATCTACCTTTAGGATTTCGATTTGCAGGCGTTGCGGCTGGTATCAAGTCGCGTAGCGAGCGTAAGGACATCACATTAATCGTGTCTGACGTGCCAGCAGTTGCTGCGGGGGTCTATACTCAGAACCTGGTTGTCGCAGCTCCAGTCACTCTTTGTCGCAGTCGTACTCCGCTAAGCTCAGCTCGCGCAGTCGTAGTCAACAGCGGCAATGCCAATGCTTGCACTGGCGAACGCGGAGCCAAAGATGCGGCTGAAATGTGCAAACTAGCTGCCGAGGCTATCACGAGAACTGGCCCAACTCCTGTCTCCGAAAAAGACGTGCTGGTCATGAGCACGGGAGTCATTGGACGTTTTCTCCCAATGGAGAAAATCAGCCTCGGCGTCGACGCTGCAGCCAAGCAACTGGCTTCGGGCGAGCAGGCCTTCTTGGACGCTTCCGATGGAATTCTCACTACAGACAAAGGTCGCAAGATAACGACTCGTAGTTGTGAGCTATCTGGTAGAATGATTCAGATCGCCGGTATGGCCAAAGGCGCTGGGATGATTGGCCCTAACATGGCAACTATGCTGTGCTGTGTTGTGACCGATGCTCCTTTGGAAGCCGAGCAAGCACAACGTTTGCTGCTGCATGCCGCCAACCGTTCCTTCAACAACATCAGCGTTGAGGGCCACACTAGCACCAACGACACGATGATCTTGCTTGCCAATGGACAAGCCGGCGGTGAAAAATTGAATGCAGCCGATGAGGCGGTGTTCAGCCAGCATCTTGAAGCGATGTGTATCGAGCTTGCAAAGCAGATTCCCGCGGATGGCGAAGGAGCCACTCACCTGATCGAGATTCGAGTGACAGGTGCCGCTAGCGAGGCCGATGCTCGAAAGATCTCTCACGAAATCGCCTGCAGCAACTTGGTCAAGTGCGCCATCCTGGGCGGAGATCCGAACTGGGGAAGAATCGTCTCGGCCGCAGGATACGCCGGTGTGCCTTTGGATCCCAAGCAACTGGGCTTGAAGGTGAATTCCATTCAGCTTTTTGCCATGGGCGAACCCGTAGCATTTGACGCTAAAGTTGCCAGCGCAGCGATTCGCGGCAGTTTTGATACGCTGATCGAACTCACCGTAGGGCAGGGGAAGGGTGAGTGCACGCACTGGACCAGCGATTTGACCGTCGAGTATGTTCAATTCAACTCTGAGTACACCACATAATGGCCGGTCAAGTGATCGCCATCGGCACCGACATCATTGAATGCTCTCGCATCGCGGGAATGATGGAGAAGCATGGTGAGACGTTTCTTGAGCGAGTCTTTACGGCTGGTGAGATCGCGTACAGCCGTGACAAGAAAATGGCCTACCAACATTTTGCCGGTCGGTGGGCAGCTAAGGAAGCTGTGCTCAAGACCCTAGGAACTGGC
>CAYWNG010000743.1:0-3283 GCA_964458685.1 uncultured Pirellulaceae bacterium | reverse complement strand
AGCGGGGCGATTTAACGCTCAACTGATGGATCAGGTCCGCGGCTTCATTAGGCCAGGCATCACAACGGCCAGTATCGATAAGCTGGTTCACCAGTACACGCTCGATCATGGGCATGTTCCAGCAACTCTGGGTTACATGGGATTTCCAAAGAGCTGTTGTACTAGTGTCAACGATGTCATCTGCCACGGCATCCCCAACGACCAAATGCTTCGCGAAGGCGACATCATCAACGTCGACTTGACCTCGATTGTTAACGGTTGGTTCGGCGACCAATCCGAGACATTTTTAATCGGTTCGGTTAGCGAAGAAGCTATCGCGGTAACACAAGCTGCCTTTGACTGCATGCACTTAGCGATCGACGCGCTGACTCCCGGTTGTACGGTCAGCACGATTGGCGATGTCATTGTCAAGGAAGCTCACTCGCGCGGTTTCTCTGTTGTCCGCGAGTATGTCGGACACGGACTAGGACAAGTCTTTCATCAACCGCCAAACATTCCTCACTTTCCAGATCGCAAGTCGCGTCAGCAGCGTTTGCTGCCAGGGATGTGCTTTACGGTCGAGCCGATGATTAACGCGGGCAGTCGATTCACACGTTTGGACAAGCAAGATGGCTGGACTGTTCGCACGCGCGACCTTCGTCTTTCGGCGCAGTTCGAACACACGGTATTGATGACTGAAGAGGGCCCCGAGATTCTTACGTTGACTCAGCTTGGTCCCCAAAAGGGACATCGCTTCGGCTAAGCCGCTCTCAACTCGTACTTTCAGCGACGACAAAACTTGATCGATACTCACGCCCATCTGGCATCCGCGCAACTTGCAAAAGATGTTGAGCGATACGTGACTTTGGCAGAAGAAGCTGGAGTCCATGGGATACTTTGCGTCGGCACCACCGCAGAAGACTCGGCGATATGTGTTGAAATAGCTTCACGCTTTTCTTCTGTCCGGGCCTCTGTGGGGATTCATCCAAACAACTGCCACGAAGCTGCCGCCGGAGATTGGAAGCTGATCGAAGCGATGGCTCGTGATCCAAGAGTTGTGGCGATAGGCGAAACGGGCTTGGATCGCTATTGGAAAGACTGCCCTTGGGAGACTCAGCTTCACTACTTGAGCCTCCATATCCAATTGGCCAGAGAACTTGACTTGCCGATCGTTATTCATACTCGCGACTGCGTCGACGAGGCGATCGATTGGCTTGAAGCTCAGTATAAGATCCAACCGTACTCGGCCGTGATGCACAGCTTCACCGGCTCGGTCTCCGCCGCTCGTCGCTGTTTAGATATTGGCTTCTATATCTCGTTTGCGGGGATGGTGACCTTCAAAAACGGCGAGGATATTCGCCAAGTAGCTGCCGATGTGCCGCTGGATCGATTGCTTGTGGAGACCGACAGCCCCTACCTGACGCCGCACCCTTTTCGCGGACAAAAACCGAACCACCCTGCTTTGGTTCAACATACACTGGAGTGCATCGCCTCGCTTCGAGGATTAAGTCCCCGAGAACTATCTGCCATCGAGTCGGATAACGCCAAGCGTTTGTTTCGTAAGTGGTAGTAAACGAAGTTCTTTCGGGGTAGAGTATTCTCGTTATGCCCTCGCCCACCCTGCCCTGAGTGTTGAATTCCAACACTCTCCAAAATATTTCTCTTCGATAGGAACCCCATGATGATAACTCGACAAGTTCGTTCGCGACGGTCGTTTTTAAAGACAGTCTCCGCCGCCACATCGGCTGCAATTCTCATTCCATCCGCTGAACGCGCATTGGGATACACATCTCCCAACGATCGACCGGTGTTCGCGACGATTGGACTTAGGAATCAAGGCTGGGAGATTACTGGCAAGTCGTTTAAGTTCGCCGATTTTGCAGCGATGGCAGATGTCGATGCGAACGTCCTGGGAAGTACGTTGGAGAAGGCTGAAAAGCGTCAGTCGAAGAAGCCCGAAGGCTTCAATGATTACCGCAAGATTCTTGACCGCAAAGATATCGACGCAGTTATGATCGCTACTCCCGATCACTGGCACACGAAGATCGCTGTTGAAGCGATGTATGCCGGTAAGGATGTCTATTGCGAGAAGCCACTAACGCTGACCATTGCCGAAGGTAAGCTGATCGAAAAGGTGGTTAAGGAGACGGGGCGCATCTTCCAAGTGGGAACGATGCAGCGAACCGAATCAGATCAACGCTTCCTTCAAGCGATCGCTCTGATTCGCAGCGGTCGTATCGGGACAGTGAAGAAGGTTACTTGTGGAATTAACGGCATGGAAAGCTCGCCAGTGATTCCGGAAGCCGCGGTACCCGAGGGATTGGATTGGGACTTCTGGCTCGGACCAGCGCCCAAAGTGAACTATCGCGCGCTTCCACAATTGCGTGAAGGCTATGGTGGTGGCGTTCCGCTGTTCAGCAACTGCCATTACTCTTTCCGCAACTGGCACGAATACTCCGGCGGCAAGCTGACCGACTGGGGTGCGCACCATGTGGACATCGCATGTTGGGCGATCGGAGCTAGCGATACTGGGCCTAGCAGAGTAACGCCTGTTGAGTTCGACTTGCCCGTCGAATACAAAGATGGCAATCCAACCGTAGGCGATCGTTACAACGCAGCCACAAAGTTCAAGATCCAAGTCGATATGCCTAACAATGTCGAGATGATCATTACCAGCGAAGGCGACAACGGAATTCTCTTCGAAGGAACCGACGGCCGCTTCTTCGTGAATCGCGGCAAGATTTCTGGTAAGCCAGTTGAGGATCTCAAAGACAATCCGCTACCAGACGGTGCGATCGAAGCAGTGTATGGTGGAAAGGTCAGCGCCAACCACACAGCTAACTTTATCGAAGGCATGCAGGCTCGCAAGCAGCCGATCTCTGACGTTTGGTCTCACAATCGAATGCTAGAAGTCTGCCACCTTTCCAACATCGCGATGCGATTGGGACGCGCTTTGAAGTGGGACGCAGTCAAACGCGAGATCGTCGATGACGCTCAAGCTAATTCGTTCTTGGCTCGAGAAAATCGCAAGGGCTTTGAAATCAACATGGGCTAGTCGGAGTTCTACAGCTTTCCCAGGGCGGCGCTTCGCTCTGCCCTGGGCTGTTTTGTTTTGGCCTTTCAGGCGAGTTATGACAAACGCAACGCTAGATCGCTCGAAGCCGAAACAAAAGCCTAGATGTTGGCTAACCACTCACTGCCAACTTCCACGCCTCCATGACACATTCCTGTCACCCCGTCACCCTGTCAACTAGGTTTGAATTGCGTAGTAAATGCGGATGCTGCTATGATCGCTTCAAAGCGT
>CAYWNG010000742.1:0-3305 GCA_964458685.1 uncultured Pirellulaceae bacterium | reverse complement strand
CAAATTCTACGTTCTAACGGCAGACTTAAGTTAGCCTATTGTCCATGAAGAATCTTGGCCAGATGGAGTCTCTGTTAGTCTGCACATCGCAAAATTTTTTCACGTTGCTGAGAATGAATGCTCATGCCGCTCACGCTGCCGACCGTTGTGCTGACGTACTGCTTTGTCTTGCTGTAAAAAGATGTATCGCAGCGGTCAGTTCATGCATGGCGTTTTCGAGTTGCTGAGATTGTCGCAGGACTGTGAGATTCTCAACGAGCCGATCCTGTAGGTCAAGCAACTGCCCATCAGCAATTAGCGTGTTTGCTACTTCAGTCATCATGTTCTGAGCAGTAACGAGATCGTCTCTTACTTGCTTGATATCGTCGATATTCGTCTGCTGGTGCTGTGCCATGTGGTGAAGCAACTGAACCAGTAGATTTTCCTGGCGTTGATCGGCTTTCTCCCATCGAGAACGTGACAATTCGAAGCGGTTCGCCCATTCACCAGCCAGTCTAGCCTCGTAATTGCCCAGAGCTTCCATCAACCGCGACTGCGACCTATCGATCGCATCTATGAATGGTGTCAAACTACTGTCCACTGATTGGAACCTGTACAGCAATTCATCCTCAACAAACGCATCAATTCGAGTCACCGCGCTGTTTTCTCGTCGCTCGATTAAGAATCGAATGAGCATGGTGACTGCTAGCCCCGACATGGCTGTAAATGTCGTGTTGAATGCAGTTCCCATACCGCTCAATACGTTTGGTAGCTTCTCATTGAGCCCTTCTAGAGTCAATCCACCCAGAGCGGTTCCAAAGTGTACGACGGTTCCAATCAGCCCCATGATTGGAAGTATCGCTGTTACAAATCGAGAAAACGCATAGCGATGGAAAACCTCATCAGAATCTCGACTAGAAAGTGATTCAAGATACTCACGAAATCCATCCGCAGATCGGCGTTCGAAAACGAATCGTAATGCAGAGTGAAGGCGACGATACATCATCGTATCCCCAAGATACTTCTGCTTTTTCAAGACATTCTCTAGAAGAACTTGGGCATGCTCTGGTTCCTCCAGCCCGCGCCTTTCGGGTAGCCAGTTGCAATCGAGAGCGTTCAGCTCACGACTAGACTTGCGATAGCAGTAAAAATGCTCGGCATTCGCCCAGAAGAATAGCATGACAATCGCATACTCAGTGATGTGGTGCGTTGTATAGGCATGAAGTATCGAATCCCGCATAAAGGGCTGATGCACAAAGAAGTAGTAGGCTGCGGTTACGCCTAGACCAAGCAAAAATCCTTTAGTCCCGCTGGCCACACGAAAGTTGAGCATCGCTAGCATGTCATTTACCCCAGAAGTTACTCGCAAGTTTCCGCATTGCGACATCCATCATCGCATTTAAACAGCCTTGCCTCTAAGCAACATGCCAGTCAAATCTATCCATGCAGTCGATCAGCGATCAACTGCAATTAGACGCTCTAGAACACGTGGCATTGAAATAGGGAATATCCTTACAGGAGAAAACCTACACGCCAATCTGCAAGTGCGAAGATTGTCTCGTTTTGCCGCAGAGGACAAGACATTTCCGTCTGGTCAACCAGCAAAAATTCCGGTAATCTTTGACCACCGTTCATTACTAGGCCACTATCGATCGCGTGGCCAATGCAAAGGCGATAGTTCGCGTTTTATGATTCAGTTCACACCTTTGACCGTACTGCTCATGGTTTCATGGGCAATCTCATGCAGTCCGCTGCAGGCGGAGAGGTCGCTGAGTGGTAAATCCAATTGTGAGTCGAAGTGTTCCGCGTACCATAGTCGAAGTAGTTCTCCACATTGGAGTTCTGAGCACACTTCGCCACAACAAGCTCTTCGACAACAGAATCGCCAGTTGCCGAATATCGATGGTCGAAACGGGGCGCAGGCAGTTTCGCTAACGCATGTGGCTTCCTGGAAGTGCGATGGCTGGAGATCTCTCCATTCTGATCCACTTCATCACCACATCTCTTCCGCGGCCTCAGTACAAGTGCTTCTCTGTCGCTGGCACGCATGACAAGTTCTTGTGTGTAACTTCGTGAGTCTGCAAGCGAATCATTAACGGATCGCATCTTGCATCTCATTCTTTGCAGCAGTTGCGGAAGATAACAGTCTTTCGTGACTATTTTAGCGTTCGCATATGCTCAGGTTGTGCGTCTAGATACGCATCGATCTTCCTGGCCGATGAGTTCGTTGTCGCTGCGCCATCGTACAAAAATTTGTTCGCACAGAGTATCCAGTATGAGTAAGATTCAACAATCCAAAACTGACAATAAAGCTCGAAACACCAAAACACAATTCGACTCGCCGACCGAATGGCCTGTCGAGGTTGAAAGCGTTTTGAAGAACGTTGATCGAATGCTTCAAGAGGGTTCTACTGACAAGGCCCTAGATTTATTGCAACGCTCCAAATCGAATTCACCCTGGCTTGCCAACGCAACTGCCGTTTGCCATATGCGATTGGGAAAGCCGCGGCTGGCGATCGATATCTACAGACGCATCGCTCTAGCTGGTGGTCTAACGCTTAAGGAAGATACACCACTTATCTTCAAAATTAACTTCGCAACCGCATTGTTGATCAACAATAACTTGAGCGGCTACACGGCAACTATCGCACAGTCGAAAGCTGAAGATCACCCTGAGACACTCAAACTTGAGAGCGAGATTCAAGCTTGGAAATCGAAAATGACCGGTTGGCAAAGATTCAAGCTTTCACTGGGATTGGAACCACCGCCGATCCAACTCTCGTTTCAGCCTGGTTCACTGCGTTAGAAGCGTGATCTGATTCACGACAGCCTCTGCGACTCTGTAGGTCCAGCGGCGAGGGCTAACGATCGTCCCCACGAGCGCCTCGCCGACTGGATCTATGGATCGAGACTCAATGCCGTTACCCAAAGGGCGGTACAGGGATTCTGGCACGATTTTTTACGATGCCCATTTAGCCTCTTTAGATCGGTTGTAGCCCACCTGTAATCAACTACAATCGGGCTTCTTCAACGCTGACTTAGCCAATCTTCTACATGGGTAACCAACATCAATCATGCAGCTTGCGATATTTAGCTCACGAGGCAAACCAGCTCGGATTGCATTGACGCTGATCCTTGTATTACTGGTCCAAACAACGATAGTTGAAAACGCCCTGGCCCAGAGCTCAGCCGAGACAGCAAAGCCGATCAGCAAGCCCAATATCGTTGTGATCATGGCCGACGATCTGGGCTATGGCGATCTGTCATGTTATGGAGCTACGGCAATCGCGACTCCCAACATCGATCGGCTAAGCGTTCGAGGATTA
>CAYWNG010000741.1:0-3306 GCA_964458685.1 uncultured Pirellulaceae bacterium | reverse complement strand
TCCGAGAACGCCAAACGAAAGATGTGGAGGCAATGGCGTGTTACGAGGTCAGACACTCGGAATTCATACTGCACAACGTCGCCCAAGAGTAATCGTTGTCTGGGCGTGATGGCACCGGACCTCTGCACAAGCTCTACAAAACCACAAAACACTTATGCCTTTTCGTGCTCTTGAATGTACTGAAGAGCTTTATCGCTGATGTCTTTGCGACACCACGATCCTTGCCATCGGACTTTTTGAACTGCGGTGTACGCATTCAATTTTGCGAGAGAAATATTGTCCCCCAGCGCGGTAACGCCCAATACGCGTCCGCCCGAAGCTACGACGGTACCGTCAACCAACTTGGTACCAGCGTGAAAGACTTTGACGTCTGGCATTTGGTCGGCTTCGCTGATTCCAAGGATTGGTTGTCCGGTCTGATATTCGCCGGGATATCCTTGGCTGGCCATGACAACGCAGATCGCAGGACGTGGATCCCACTCGGGACCATCGATCTGATCGAGATTGCCATCGACGACCGCTTCCAAGATTTCAACTAGGTCGCTCTTCAGTCGCATCAGCAAGGGCTGACATTCTGGATCACCAAAGCGGCAGTTGTACTCGAGCACTTTAGGACCAGCTTGAGTCAGCATCAGTCCGGCATAAAGCACACCTTTGAATGGCTTACGATTGCGTTTCATGGTGTGGACTGTCGGCACTAGCACGTGCTCTTCGATCCAAGCCAACATCGAATCATCGACCATCGGCGTTGGACAGTAAGCCCCCATACCGCCAGTGTTCGGACCGGTGTCGCCGTCAAAGGCTGGCTTGTGATCTTGGGCTGCAGGAAGCGGCAGAATGGTACGTCCATCGGTGATCGCAAGAATACTGGCTTCTTGACCTTCCAAGCGGTCTTCGATCACCATCTGTGAACCCGCTGTACCGAACTCCTTGCGTCGACTGATGCGATCGATGGCGTCCAAAGCGTCGGAGCGTCGCTTGCAGACGATTACGCCTTTGCCAGAGGCTAGACCGTCAGCCTTGACCACCACGGGGCAACGGTCATTTTCGCCGGGATACTTGCCTTTGATATATCGCATGGCATCGTCGGGATCGCGAAAGACTTGGAAATCCGCGGTGGGAACGTCCGCCTGTCGAAGGACGTTCTTGCAAAAAGCCTTACTCGCCTCGAGCTGAGCTGCGGCCCGCGACGGCCCGAAGACTCGCAGCTTTTCGCTTTCCAAGGCGTCGACCAACCCCAAAGCCAGCGGAGCCTCGGGACCAACCACAGTCAGCCCAATTCGCTCCTGCTTGGCAAAGGCGACCAACCCAGCGATGTCGTTGGAAGCGATATCGATATTCACAGCGTCCAAAGCGGTCCCGGCGTTCCCTGGAGCCACGAAGATCTCCTTGACGCGAGAGCTTTGCCGAATCTTCCACGCCAATGCGTGCTCGCGACCACCGTTACCAACGATCAAAACCTTCATGGACCCACTACCTAACTAAATTTGCTCAGAACTCGACATTTGCGACTGCGAGTTGAATTTGGACCGAGTTGCATTGAACAGGGATTCTAGAGCAAGCCATCGAAACGAAAACCTCAAATTCTCAGGCATTCCAGCGACTGGCTTCCGAAACAAGTCGTATGGAAACCTGGAAATCGGGCTCCGTTGCCCTGCTGTTTCCGTGCCCGAACGAGCATCAAGATAACTTTTCACCAAAAATTAACAATTGTCGTCAAGGTAAACCTGAAGGGCGTAAATCATTGGTAGGGGCGGCACGAAGCTAGTTTGCCAAAAGCGGAAACACAACCATAACGGGGCATTTCTTGGTTGCCCTACTTCGTTTAGAACTAGCGGACCTTACGCAGGCTACATCTCAAACTTATCAGAACCAGCTATGTTCTCGCTCCAAAAATTCCTCAGTAAAGACAACAAGTTCTTCGATCTCCTGGAAGCCAGCGCGGCCGAAACTATCGAGCTAACTCGGCTGTTGATTGAACTGCTAAAGAACCGCCAGCAATCTCAACCATTGGACGACTTTGCTACCGCTCGTGGTCACGACAAGCTGATTACCGATCAGATTCGCAACGAACTGGTCAATACTTTTGTGACAGGACTAGAGCGTGAAGACATCGAAATGTTGTCGTACGCTCTGTATCGAACTTGCAAGACAATTGAGAAGTTTGCCGAACGTTATAACTTGGCACCTCAGCGTTTGGTCAATGTCGACTTCTCCAAACAGACTGCGCTGATCGAAAAGGCGACGGCCACTGTCAGCGAGATGATCAAGACTTTGCGCAAAGCTCCATCGCTTGAGACCATGAAGGCCCTCAACGATAGGATGCAGGCCATCGAAACCGAAGCCGACGAAGTAATCTTGCAGTTGTTGGGGGGAGTCTACAGCGGAGCCTACGAGCCAATTCAAGCCATGTTCGTGCGAGACTTGTATGACCTGCTCGAAAAAGTCATCGACCGTTGTCGCGATGCAGCGAATGCAGTGACTCACATTGTGATGAAGAATTCTTAGGCACCCAAACATGCTGACACTTATCTTCGTCGTTGTCGTCACAGCGCTAGTGTTTGAATACATCAACGGCTTTCATGACACAGCTAATTCCATTGCGACGGTTGTCTCCACCAAAGTCTTGACGCCTCGCCAAGCGGTTCTCTTAGCAGCCTTCACCAACTTGATCGGCGCGCTTTGGGGCACTGCCGTTGCTAAGACAATTGCATCGGGTTTGGTTGAAACTAGCGCTGTCACGCAAGAAGTGATTCTGTGCGCCCTGATCGGCGCAATCGTGTGGAATCTAGTGACTTGGTATTGGGGGCTTCCCAGCAGTTCTAGTCACGCATTGGTTGGTGGCTTAGTCGGAGCAACCGTTGCCGCCGCGGATCGTTGGAGCGTAGTGATCTGGTCGCAGCCCAGCAAAGAGCACTGGTATTTAGGAAAAGGGCTTCTCTGGAAAGTCATCGTTCCTATGTTCGGCTCGCCTATCGCGGGCTTTCTTTTGGGCATGATAATCATGTCGCTTCTTTTTTTGCTGCTGAGAAAATGGAAGCCGCGAATGGTCAATCTTGTCTTCGGCAAACTTCAGATCGTCAGCGCCGCAGGCATGGGATTCATGCACGGGACGAATGACGCGCAGAAGACAATGGGTATCATTGCCTTGGCGCTTGCCGCAGGAACAGCCGCTGGAGGAATGGATGCGTTGCCAGAGTGGTTGTCATTCTTGAAAATAGACAACTCCAAAGGCAAAGATCTTGATATTCCGACTTGGATCAAGCTCACGTGCGCTGTAGTGATGGCTGCCGGTACAGCCGCTGG
>CAYWNG010000740.1:0-3310 GCA_964458685.1 uncultured Pirellulaceae bacterium | reverse complement strand
TGCCGGGAGTTCAGTGGGCCGTACCCTACTATCAATCAACAGCACAATTGCGAACGGAGGACGGCCGCATGAAGATTGTGCAACTGGTAGGGATCGATGATCTTTCGATGGTTGGTGCGCCTCAGGAAATGCTGATCGGGACCTTGGATGATTTTCATCAACCGGATGCGATTGTCATGGACATTGCGGGCTACACAACCATCTTTCCTGGGGTGGAACCTCAAGTCGGCGCCACCGTCGAGATTGGACAGCGGCGGGCTGTGATTGCAGGGATCTGCTATATCGGTGCCTCGTGGAGCGGCCTGCCGCGTGTTTACACTCGAAGAAGCTTGGGAGTGTCCATGGCCAGAGAAACGCTCAATCCCGTTACTTTCGTTCTTGCCCGCGCTGCTTCCGGACATTCACCAGAACAGGTTGCCAAGCAGATTACCAAAGCGACTGGCCTGAAAGCTCGCACTCGTACTGAGTTTATGGACGACACCCAAACGTGGATCTTAAAGTACTCCGGAATCGCTGAAAACTTCGGCATAACGATTCTGATGGGCGTAGTTATCGGCGTCGCCATTGTCGGTCAAACGTTCTACATGTTTAGCGTTGAGAACTTGAAGCAGTTCGCCACATTGAAAGCCATCGGGATCAGTAACTGGGTAATCCTTCGCATGATCATGATCCAGGCATTGTTCGTATCCACCATCGGTTATTGCCTTGGCATTGGAGCCGCCAACCTGTTCTTTGCTATGACCAGCACACAGCTCTCCGGTGGACTGCGGGGCATGTTCATGCATCCATTCATCTTCTTTGGTTCAGGCTTCTTTATTGTTTTGGTTACTTTGTTGGCGTGTGTGATCAGCGTACGCAAGGTTCTGACCGTTGATCCTGCCGTTGTTTTCAGAGGTTAACCATGAGCGTGATTTGTGAGAACGTCAGAATGGCGTTTCAGACGGCCGCTGGTTCGGTAAGCGTTTTGAAAGGCATTGACTTTGCTGCTCCAGCCGGAATGCTGACAATGCTGGTTGGACCGAGCGGATGTGGCAAAACAACTTTGATTTCATTGATTGCGGGACTGCTTCGTGGCGCATCTGGTTCGATGCGGGTATTCGGTCATGAAGTTTCATCCATGTCTGCGTCGATGCTTGTGCCCTATCGCTTGAAGAACATTGGATTTATCTTTCAGCAGTACAACCTACTCGCTGGCTTAACGGCGTCGGAAAACGTTGCAGTACCGCTCGTTGCCAGCGGCTTCGATTGGCCCACGGCTCTCTCCAGGGGCAAGGTGTTGCTAGAAACATTAGGCTTGGGGGCCCATGCGAACAAACTTCCCAGCCAACTCTCGGGTGGCCAGCAGCAACGGGTTGCCATTGCGCGCGCACTGGTGCACTCGCCGAAGCTATTGCTCTGCGACGAGCCAACAGCGGCACTCGACGGGCAGGCGGGGCAAGCAGTGATGACTTTGCTGAGAGAGCTTGCCGTGGCAGACGATCGAGCCGCCATTGTGGTGACGCATGATCCACGCGTTTACAGTTTTGCAGATCGAGTGGTGCACATGGAGGATGGTCTTATCTCAAAGGTCGAAAGTGTGTCGCCTCAAAATCGTCCCGTCGATCTGCATTCGACATCGCATTAACGTAGTTATCGAAAACAAACACTGCACGCAAAGGGAAACCAACGATGCTGATCAAGTTTGGCATTCCGCTGATTGCCGCCATTACGGTTGGCTTTGGTATCGCGACATTGAGCCACCTGACACCGAAAGAGCAACTCTCGGCTGCACCAAATCCGCCTCCGTTGACGACACTTGGAAAGAATACTATCTCTGGACTAGGTGAAGTGCAGATGGCTGGTGAGCCCATTGCGATTGCAACGCCCATCTCTGGCATTGTCACACATGTGCATGTGATCCCAGGCCAATCGGTTTCCATCGGTGAGCCTTTGTTTACATTGGACGATCGCGCACTTCGAGCCGAACTGCACAGTCGGACTGCAACGTTAGCAACCGCCAGCGCAAAGCTACTGAAGTTAAAGGCAGGCACCCGCCCCGAGGACCTACCGCCAGCGCGTGCGCGCGTCGCTGCTGCCACCGCAGCTTTCAAACGCAACGAGGATGCTTGGAATCGCGCGAAACTGCTGATTGTGCAGCGGGCGTTAAGCGACGAAGAGCACATCGCGCGCAAGTATGCTTACGACCAATCGCATGCTGAACTGGAACAGGCCTCAGCGGATCTCGCCAAGCTGGAGGCCGGAACATGGTGTCATGATATTGAGATCGCAGAACATGAAGTCGCTTCAGCCAAATCGAGTGTAGAACAAGTACAAGTCGATCTCGATCGATTAGTCGTTCGAGCCCCTGTCGAAGGCTTGGTCCTGCATGTCGATGTTCGCCCAGGTGAGTTTGCAGAGTCAACGAGAACCGAAAGACCGCTTGTTCAACTTGGAGTGAATGGTCCGCTCCGAGTTCGAGTCCAGATCGACGAGGAAGATGCGAGCCGAGTAACCGCCAACGCCCGAGCTGAAGGTTTTGTCCGTGGGCGCGATCGAACCTCTATCGAATTGCGATTCGTGCGTATCGACCCCCGCATTGTTCCCAAGCAATCCCTGACAGGCGGTACCACCGAGCGAGTAGATACTCGTGTTCTCTTTGTTGTTTACGAGGTCGTTGGCGCAACGCCTCCAATCTACGCAGGTCAGAAACTGGATGTGTTCATGGAAGGCTAATGGAATCCATCAGTATCACTTCAACGAGTGCAACCTTAATGGCTGAATGAGAGTGAAAGGATAACGTGGGTAGCTCAACCGCTTGGCTCGCTTGGGTAATAGCAGTTGCGCGAACATGATGATCCGGCAGTACGGTTTGCAGCAAACTTGACCATCGCAACGAGTGCAAATGATGACCTGACCGCTGCACAATCGTTACACAAGCTTGCCCACGACAAGACTTTACAACAGGCGGATCGGCAACTGATCTGTACTTGGTGTAGCGGAGTCGGTATTCGCCCCGATGACACGGCTGAACAGATACAACAACATTTTGCCAGCGTTACTTCGGAGGAAGTCAAATTCAAGCCTGGAGATAACGCACCTGAATTTGAAATCGAAACCGAAACAGGGACGAAGATTAGCTCCAAGGAACTGCGAGGCAAAACTATTGTGCTTCACTTCTGGGCAACGTCCTGCGGTCCGTGCATGGGCCAAATGCCAGAACATATCAAGTCGCTTTCGAACCTGGATCAAAGCCAAGTCGAAGTCTTGTGTTAGCCTCGACGATGACAAAGAGAAGTCTATTGAGGCGGGAAACAAGTTTCAAATACCCTCC
>CAYWNG010000739.1:0-3310 GCA_964458685.1 uncultured Pirellulaceae bacterium | reverse complement strand
TCATCCGGCGCAACAGATGCTCGTGCGGCCGCACTGGGCTTGGCAGGCTTCCAGGTGAATGCGGGTATTGCAGCCCGGTGCCTGCTCAACACTGCCCCAACTTTAGATCGTTTCTTGGAATCGCCAGCAGAATCACTCGACATGATCAATCACCTGTTTTAGGATTAACTGGGGTAGTAGCCTCGGCGTTCCGTCAGGACGCATTACCTAGCCCCATGCGATTCAAGCAGTCCAACATGGGAGGACGAAAGTCAAAGGCAAAGCTACAGACGTCTGCGACTACGTCGTCCTTGGATAGATAACGCTGCAAATCTTGCAGGCCTGCTCCTGTCGGATTAGGACTCAAGTTAGCGATAACTGCTTTCAATTCAATGATCGCGGCTGCCGCATCGGGGTCCCTGGTTTTTGCGACGATCTTGGCAAGTGCCTTAAGATCCTGAACGACGAGTTGCCGCAAACTTTGCCATTCTGCGGAAATGTCATTACTTGTCGACGCTGGGGCTGCCGTCAGCAGCTTCTTGAGTTTAAGTCCGACGCTGATGACAATTGTCCGTGCCTCATCTACTTCACCGTTCTGGAGATGTTGTTTGGCAATTGTTAGAGAAGAGATGAGCGGATCGCGCTGAGTGGGCTGCTTAGCAATCGCGAGTTTGACCGAGGGCATGAGTTTATTCATAGCCGCTACGACCTTCGCCATTTGCGGATCAGGCGTTGATGCGTCTTTCAAAGTACTGGAGGGTGCCACTGCTGCCTGCGCAGATGCTTGCAGAGCATCAGTATCCGCTACTTCATCCGCTGGCACTTCAGGCAAAGCCTCGACTATCTCAAAGCTTGGCTTACATGCAAAGCCCGCTTCGGTGAGGAAATTCTTGAGATTAGTTGTCTTTACTGGCGCATCTTGAAAGCCGTCAGTGATGGACAGCTTGAAGGTGATGAACTGACCGCTTCCGTCAACTACGCCAAAGCAAACGATGCCATTACCGGCTTCCTTTGCGGTCTTCTTATGTTTTTCAAGACTACCTTTTTTGTAAATCACCAGGCTGACAATATTTGCACCTTTGGTAATCATCACAAACCGTCGCGGCTTCCCCTTCTTCACCTCCGCGAGAAAATCCAAAGTTTCGGGAGACACAACCATATTCGACTCGGCCATAGCTCTCTCCAGTTTTTCTGCAAATTACGGAATGCCTTGGAAGTGTAGCATTATCCTGACTTAGCATTTTACTTCAGGTCGGGTGTAAGGGGTATAAGGCAAACGGACAAAAAATACCAGCGAATCCAATAGTATTGATATCAATTAAGAGTGCTTGGGCGTTAACTGTCCCAGCGAACCCGGAGGCTGAGTATCGTCCAATCGAATGGGGATGAACCGTCGTTGTTTGTTGAGTGGATCGCGAAAGCGAAATGTTTGACTCTCCAGTGCCGCCCATTCAGAGCCAAACGCGTTCTCTGACATACATAGAATCAGCACTCTCGAAGTATCCAGGCCGATTCAATCTTCGACAGAATGCTGTCACCAAGTTTGACTTCCTACTCATCAAGCCACACGCGAACGCCATCGTCGCGAAGTCGCTCTGCGAGTTGACGCACGACCTCCTTGTCCGCCGAGCTATGGCTCAGGAATACATCATGCGTGAACGATTCGCTATCCGCTTGCCGTTTTCGGCGATCATGGTGGTCTTTCATAGAAAGAAAGTGTAACGAATTAGTGCGGGCTTTGTATAAGGACGAAGGTGAAGCACTGCCTGAAAGGCTGGGCCAACGGCCAGACCGTTAGAAAAGATTAAAACGGTTGGAGCCGCTTTATCAACTCAAGCTTCATTTCCCGGCCCTGTAGGACCAATGCGATGGGCTATGTAAATCATTGGACCTTCGGCCGAAATCCCAGAAATAGCGCTCGAACGGTCAGAATTGGGTCTCCGGTTAAGTCAATCCACCGTCTGGCGACGGTGGCTACGTGGGTTGCTGTGAACCCGGGTGGGTGCTATTTAACTGGCTCGGGAGCAGCGTCAGTTTTGCTTGGCTCTGGGGTCGCTTCGGGTTTATCTGTTTCCGTCTTGCTTGCCTCGTCGGCCTTTTCTTTTGGTGCTGATTCGTCCTTGGGCTTTTCTTCTTTGGAAGTGGTCAGACGGCGGAGGTAGCGGAGGCGGATGCGGTTGCCGGCGTCTTGTGGATTGACAACGTACGCTGGCTGACTGTTCGCTTCATCGATGGACGGTTTAGTGAGTGCCTCTTCGGCTTCGGCAAATTCTCCTAATTCGATGTGGGCTCGGGCCAAAGTGTACCAGCCGGGTGCGAACCAACGCGCGGCGCGCTTATCGCTAAGCAATCGCTCGCGTAGCCAGTAATTGGCGGACTTGTAGTCGCCGCGGTCGTAGTGCAGTTGGCCTAAGAGAAATGCTCTATCAAACTTGACTCGACTGAATATCGCAATCGCCTGAGCGACGCGAGCTTCATACATCTTTTCAGTTTCGTTCGGATCACGCTCAAGCCCCAAGCCTCGCTGGACATCGGGATTGAATGCCATGCGCTTAAGCGAAGCATCATCGACGCCAGTGTCAAAATAGGTTCTCAACGCACCTGGGCCTTCCATCGTATTTTCAAACTTGCCAACTAGGTGCATCTGCCGACCTTGGGCGACTGGTCCATCGGTCATCCAAACCAAGTGCTCGGACATGTATCGCATGGTGAACTGCGATAGCTCTTTCAAACGCTCTTGAATTTCCATGGAATAGACTTGAGCAAGCAAGGGCGTGTACCAAATGGAAACTGTTGAATTGGGCGCCGCCTTGCTCAGCCGTTCTGAAAACGCATCGGCATCGACAGACAAGATCATTCGCTCGTCGCCTATGAGCGAGTTCTCGACGATTTTCGCGCGGCGGCTCAATGCAAACGGCGTGGCATCGATCAAAAGCTGTACAGATGTAATGGCCGGTTGTTGGAAGGCGTATTCATACTGCGGAAGATTCAATCGTCGCAGGATCTTGTCATTCTTCGCGACGTCTTGAATCGTTGCCCAAGCGTCAGTGTCGGGGTCAAGAATTGGCAGTCCCAGTCGGGAATCCAGCAACAGAAGTTGATTCTGAATCAACAACCCCATTACAAACAGATCACCAGCGGCACCAGGAGCTGCACCGACCGAGATCCAACAGGTGTCAATCTCTTGTTGAGCGGCCAAGGCTCCGAAAATTCTTCCGCGCACAATAAAGTCAGCTTGGCTAAAAAGAGTCGCTTCCCAAGGGAGATAACCGTAGCCCACGCCATTCTCATTCATGGGCATCCGTGGATCGCGAACCTTGACCGAGGACTG
>CAYWNG010000738.1:0-3311 GCA_964458685.1 uncultured Pirellulaceae bacterium | reverse complement strand
AGCTTGTTGTATGGAAACGATTGAACTACGCGGCGGAGGTATGCTTCTTTACGACGATCGCTTCCTTACGTCTGAAGTCGCGGACCACTATTTCTCGGTGCTAAGAGAGCAGTGTGCTTGGGAACAAAAGCCTGGTATTTTTGGCCACATGCAGCCGCGCTTAATCGCCTCGTACGGCGATCAAGGTATCTCCTACCGTTACTCGGGAGTTGATAACGCGGCTCTTCCGTGGCTACCGTGCATGCTGGAGATAAAGCAGAAGATCGAGGCAGTGCAGGGCCGGTACAACTACTGCCTGCTCAACCTCTATCGCTCAGGTTCGGACAGCATGGGCTGGCACGCCGACGATGAACCGGAAATGGGCAACATCATCGGATCACTTTCGTTAGGAGCGACGCGAAAATTCCGAATCCGTCATAACGAGACTCGAGTAACACAAACCTTTCTTGCTGGCCATGGGACGCTGATCATCATGGCAGGTACAATGCAGGAGTTTTGGCAACACGAAGTCCCCAAGACGAAAGTTGCCGTCGGCGAACGAATCAACTTGACCTTTCGAGAAATCACGATGGATGTATAGCTGGTCCGCGGACGACCGGTCCGCACAAATCTAACGGCTCAAAAAACGGGCGGGACGCCCGGGCACCGGTGCGCGGACGTCCCGTCCGCAAAAACCGGCGGGACTCCGGTGTAACGAGTAACAAGCTCTTAGTTGGAGGAGGCACCTATCGCCCGCAGTGCCTCTTGGCCATCGCGAATGATCTTGTCTGCAGACTCAAGTCCATCAATCACGCTAAGCTTGTAGCGTCCCTCACGCTCGGTACCGTCGTCTGCCTTTTCCTTCTCACGCTCCGTAAGCTCTTTGCGCAACGAAGTTACGTTGGCGACGATCTGCTCAAGGGAACCAATGACAGCTTCCTTCTGAGCTTCAGGTATGGGCGAGGGTTTCTTTTCGATCCACGCTTGGCAACCGGACTTAAGCTCATCCAATCGGCCTGTGAGCACATCTCGAATCTTGGGACGGCGAGCGTACCAATCGTCAAGCGAATCTGCCAGGACTTTTGGAGTGGGCGCAGTTGCGTTTGCGTCTGAAGTTTGCTCAGCCGAAATTCGAGCCAATCCCCAGGGCTTGGTCTGCTCATTAATCCACCAGCGACCACCGAAGAACATTGCTACAGCAAGACCGACAATACTGGCTACTACGACCAAACGGGACGATCCTTTGAGTTGCGATAAGCGGCTGTAAATGTGAGGCATTAAGAAAATGACTCCCACCGACACAAAGCATGTGGCTGCAAGGAAGTAGATGCCCATATCGTATGAACCGGTTACCGTTTTGACCTTGCCCAACACGGTTGGCCCAAGAAAACCGCCAAGGTTCCCGACGGAGTTGATCAAACCAATACTACCTGCGGCCGCTGCGGCCGTAAGGTACATGTTGGGCAACGCCCAGAACGCCGGCATGTAGGCTTTGCAGCCAGTCGCTGCAACAGTGAAGCACAAAACGGTGAGAACTAGGTTACCTTGAGTAACTGTGGCAAAGATCAGTCCCAAGGCACCAATCACAATCGGAAGAATTGAATGCCAGCGTCGCTCTTGAAAGTGATCCGAGCTCCAGCCAACCCCCAACTGTCCAACCATAACGAGGAGCGACGGGATGATTGCCAATAGCGTTACCTTCGCTGGGCCGAGTCCGTACCAATCCTCCAGAATGGCTGGCAAAAAGATCTCGATCCCATAGTTCGCTGTCACGACGCCAAAGTAGGCCATTGCCAACATCAGCACATTCGGGTTAATCAAGCCTTCCAAAACTGACATATGCTTGATCGACTTGGATGTCTTGCCCTTTTCAATTTCGGCTTCCAGCGCATCCTTTTCTTCCTGCGAGAGCCACTTGGCCTGGCGCGGTCGGTCGGTCAACATAAAGACCACCACGACGCCAAGGATGACTGCCGGAATCCCCCAGAAAATGAAGACGCATTGCCATCCTTTAAGGCCCAAGAAAAGCGGATTTCCATTCTCGCCAAAATCCAACATCAAGCGCGACACGCTGTTGCCAATGATCATAGCGATCGGAGATGCAACCAAGAAGATTGACAATGCTCGAGCTCGGTCGCGAGTCGGAAACCAGTGAGTCAAATAGACGATGACACCGGGGAAGAAGCCCGCTTCAGCGAGACCGAGCAAAAAACGAATCGTGTAGAAGTGCCAAGGCTTGGTCACAAAGGCCGTCATCGCAGCGATGACGCCCCAGGTCACCATAATTCGGCAGATCCACTTGCTGGCGCTCCAACGCTCGACGATCAGTGTCCCTGGGATTTCCAAAAGGAAGTAGCCCAGAAAGAAGACTCCAGATCCAAATCCGATCACTGCTTTAGTGAACTCGGGCAACGTATTGGGCATCGTTAACTGCGCGACGCTCACATTGTTTCGGTCAACGTAAGCAATGATGTAGCAAACGAACAGTAGCGGTAGTGCGCGAAGATAGACTTTACGACGAGCGCTAGTTAACGCTGGAGACTCCATGTGCAGACGCCAGATCTTGGTTAAGGGACAGCGAATTCGGATTGAGGAGGCTGTAGTGTAACCGAACTAGCCTTAGCTTGCATGGCAGTGTCATGAAGCGGCAAAAAGAGTTTCGCCTCAGAGCTGGATTCGCGATCAAGAAGTAGAGCGGTGTAGGATTTGAGAAGATGAGTCGGGCAGCAACAGTTGGCTGTTTGGCTCGATCGCTAAACGAAGAAGGCCGACGTTTTCACGTCGGCCTTCCGGATTTTTTTAGCAGTTAGCTAATCAAATTAGTTGCCACATCCGCAGCCAGCGCTGACAGTTGCTCCGCATCCGCCGCCGCAAGCGCTAACGGTTCCGCCACAACCAGAGGTTGTAGGAACTGTTACTTCTTGTGGAACCATGATGCACTTCTGTACTTGAACTTCCTTCTGAACTTGGACTGGTACACAAACTGTGTAGTCTTCAGTCTTTGTTTCTTGAACTTGGTTCATGACAGTAACTTGGTAGGTTTGCTCTTCTTGAGTTGTTACTGGAACTTGAACTGTGTAGCTAAAAGTCTTGGTTGTGGGAACACATTCTGTAACTTGCTTTTGGCGAGTTTCAGTTGTCCAAGTGGTCTTTGGAACCATGCGAGTCTTGGTTTCCATAACTGTTGTGCAGTACTTTTCAGTACGAGTACGAGTTTCAGTTGTGTAGCTGCACTTCTTAACTGTACGAGTACGAGTCTCAGTTGTGTACTTGGTTACTGGAACTTGCTTGGTGCGAGTTTCGCAAGTGTACTTGGTCACATTGTATGTGTA
>CAYWNG010000737.1:0-3317 GCA_964458685.1 uncultured Pirellulaceae bacterium | reverse complement strand
ACTTTTGGCACTAGTGGGACCACACAGCAAGTTCAACTTGGTGCCGATAGCCTCGGAGACTGTTGGAGCTTTCGGGGATTGAACTTGAGCTGGAGTATGCCAAGGCGATCGTTAAATCGCCGGGACAAAATGTCGTTAGTTTCGCTGCTCCGCAAGCGCCTATCAATCGCTGGAGCATCAAGATTCCCGAGCCAGGGATTAAAGTTCAAATCGAACCGATGATGGCCGGATCGCAAAACAACAACGCTGATCCCAAGACTACTGAGATCACCGCGTTTATTGGTACCGCTCCGCAAGTCTCGATCTCGTGGGTCCCTAAATCTGAGAGCGCCATCGGCATGGAAGCTCTGGCCAGTGTTCACACGCATCAGACGGTCTCGATCGAAGACGGCTTAGTGCGATTGAACACGGTAATGTCTTATGCCATCGATCGCTCCGAGCTTCGCGAACTTAAGATCGAAATTCCGAAATCGCAAAAGGTAGTCAATGTCGTTCATCCGAACGTAAAGCGCTGGTCCATAGAGGCTAGTGAAAAGGATACTGAGAACTACTCGAAGATCTTGGTGGAGCTTTTTGAGCCAGCGAGAAAATCGCAAGAGTTGACCATCGAATCTGAAATGGCTTTGCCCAATCAAGCTCAGGCAAGCTTCAAAATTGAGCCGATTCGGTGTTTGGATGCAAATCGCCAGAGTGGTTTCATCGGCATTCGAGTCTTGCCAAGCCTCAAATTGGACATCGCTGATCGCGTTGGCCTGACGCAAGCCGATCTCGCCGAATCGCCTGAGACTTGGCGAGGGCAATCCTGGAATTCAATTTACCGCTATTCGTCGATTCCCTTTCAATTGCAATGCAAGATTGAGAAAGTCAAGCCGTCGATTCGAGTCACACAGCGTGTCGAATACTTGGTTGAGGTGGATAAGTTGAACATCGAACTTTCGACGCAGCATCTCATCGAGAACAGCGGTGTCTTTCAACTGGAGTTTGAGATTCCCGCGGGCTACGAGCTACTGCAAGTTAAGTCCAACGCATCTCCAGGAGTTGGCGATGTCGAGATTGAAAAGTTCGAGAAGTCCACCACCGATCCGACTCGATGGACTGTGAATCTGCGAAAGCGAACTCTTGGATTAGTAGGACTTTGGTTACAGATGCGGCAAGTCGTTGCAGGTATGGACCTGCGAAATCCGACAGAGAAGCCCTTTGAATTATCGCTAGAACTTCCTAAGGCAACTGGCGAAGATGTGCAGTGGGTTGAGGGATGGGCTGGCGTCTATGCAACAGAAAGTCTGCGCGTCACCTCGTTGGAAATGACGGGCGCTCGTGATACTGTAGCTCCGGAATTGCGTTCTAAGTGGCCACTCAACGCTCGTTACTCGCAGATGAACGAAGCCTTGGCATTCTCCTACTCGATGGAAAAGCCACAAGTAAAGATCGCAATCGAACGACGAAAGCCTTTTGTAACGCATCGACAATGGTTGCATGCCTTTGTCGATTCTGGAGCGATTCGTTACAGCTCGACGCATTTCATTCGATCCCAATACAGCGCCATCTCCAAGTGGCGATTGGATATACCACAAGCGTTGGCTAGTGAGATACGCGTTGAAGCGCCGGGTGTTCGCGAGTCGGTGATCACTCCTGCTCCTGCCGATCTTCGCGAAGGCTATGTCGCCTGGGAACTAACCGCGGATGCGCCATGGGTTGGAGATCGCGAAGTGCGGTTGGTCTGGCAAACAAAGATCGACTCGCTGGAGATCGGCAAGTCGGTGAAAATCGAGATTCCTGTGCTCTTGGCGCGAGGCGTTGATCAGTCCCTTGGTCAAGTGACGTTGCACAAACGCGAAGGCATCGATCTGGACAATATCAAGACTATGGACGGACTGCGCGCTATCGACGCGCGCTACGATCTCTTTCCTGAAGTTGCTTCGCGTGGCGCTGGAAACGAATTGCCGGATGTGAAGTTGGCCTCAAGCGCTTTTGAGTTCCAAGGGGACTGGCGTTTGAACCTCGAGGCGACTCGATTCGCTCTTCAGTCGATCTCGACGACCAGTATTGAGCGAGCCTATATCCAGGCGACGCTGACTCGCAGTCAACAGATTGCAGTGACCGCTAGCTACAGGATGAAGAACGCTCGACAACGTGTTTCACTGCAGTTGCCCGTTGACGCCGAGTTCAACTCGCAACCGCTGCGAATTAATGGAGTCGCAGCGTCGTTGGAAAAAGGAGCTGATGGCATCTACTTCATACCAATGTCGAATCTTGACCCAACCAAGGGCTCGCTGGTTGAAGTTTCCTATTTGGTCAATGGCAAGCCAAGCACGATCCCGCTGCCAACGTTCCCAGATGAACCTTCGATACAAAAAGTCTATTTGGAGGTCGTGATGCCCAAGGAGTGGGTGTTGCTATCTACCAATCGGCGTTGGAACGAAGAGTTCGAATGGAAGTCTGGAGAGCAATGGCATTTTGTCCCAGAGAATGCTCTAAACGATCTTGCACTGAAACAATGGGTGGCCGAAGAGACTCCAGCCAATGCTCAGTCAATTGCGACCGATACACGAATGCGAGGAAGTGAACAGACATTTTTGTTTTCGTCCATTCGTCCAGGCAAGGATCAAGATCAGACGTTCACGATTAGAACGATCGACAATCGTTGGCTAGCTGGCTTGGTGTTGGGCGGATTTACACTGTTAGCGTTGGTGATGTGGAAGTCTCCGCCGAGAAGTAAGTTTCTTGCTGTTGCCGTCGTGATTTCGATTGCCTTAGCACTCGGCTTCTTCGCGCCACTGCTCTCCAGACAGTTGCTGAATTACCCTTCGCTGATCGGTGCGGTGATCGCAGGACTTCTGTGGTCGGGACAGTTGGTGACCAGTTTTCTTCCCAAGAGTAAAGCGAGACCATCCGCTTCGGTGAATTCTCCAAAATCAGCCGATGCACCAGTTGTAGGTGGTGAGAGCAAATCGAAGGTAGCTACTGAGGCCAGCAATTCAGCGACCCAAGCGACCCAAGCGACGAACTCAGATCCATCGCCACCAGATTCTGCCTCGCAGCCTGATTCTTCCGGTGAAGAATCTTCGCAAGGAGGCAATTAAGATGATGGCTCTATTACTTAAAACGCTACGCTCTGTAACGAGATCAACAGTTCGACTTATTGCGATAACCTGTTGCGTTGGAATGTCCACTGCGTTGACTTCGCCTTGTTTAGCTCAACAGCAACCCAATAATCCGCCCTGGGATCTTTCCAAGATTCCAACTCGCGAGTTACGAGTCCCAGTAAAGGACTTGCAGGCGTTGCTGACGAGCCCTAATCAACGCGTATTGATGAC
>CAYWNG010000736.1:0-3319 GCA_964458685.1 uncultured Pirellulaceae bacterium | reverse complement strand
CTCAAGTCTCAAGTCTCAAGTCTCAAGCCTGCATTTAACGACACAAGCCAGACTTGAGGATTCAAATCTGGCTTGTGTGAATTCTATTCGTTGCCGAAAGGATGTTTCGGCAAATGATTGTCTTTGTTGAGCAACTGGCTTAGTCGAGGAAGCCGACCAAGTCTTGGCTGCGGCTAGGCTGTTGAAGCTTGCGAACGGCTTTGGCTTCGATCTGTCGAATACGTTCGCGAGTCACTTTGAATATGTGACCAACCTCTTCCAGCGTGTAGCTGTAACCATCGCCAAGACCATAGCGAAGCTTGATGATCTCGCGTTCGCGATAGCTCAGAGACTTAAGTACGTGATTGATTCGATCACGCAGCATCTCTTGGCCAGCGCCAATAGCGGGACTTTCCGCAGTACCATCGGGCAGCAGATCGCCGAACTGGCTATCTTCACTGTTACCAACGGGACGGTCCAAGCTGATCGGGTAACGGCTCATCGCCAATACTCGTCGAGCTTCTTCAACGGTCGTTTCCGCGCGTCGAGCGGTTTCTTCCAGCGTTGGCTCGCGGCCTAGCTCTTGAAGCAACTGACGCGAAACGTTGCGGACTCGCGACATGGTCTCGACCATGTGGACTGGAATTCGAATCGTTCGGCTTTGATCGGCAACTGCGCGAGTGATGGCTTGTCGAATCCACCAAGTCGCATAGGTACAGAACTTAAAGCCTCGGCGATACTCGAACTTGTCCACAGCTCGCATCAAGCCTGCGTTTCCTTCTTGGATTAGATCCAGGAAGCTCAGGCCACGGTTGCGATACTTCTTGGCGATCGAAACCACCAATCGCAAGTTACCTTCGGAAAGGTCTTTCTTGGCTCGCTGATACTCCTTGAATACGTCAGCGACCAGCTTGACGCGATTACGAAGACTGCTTGGAGTCTCCTGAGTCGCCATCAAGAGTTCGCGGTATTCCTTGAGCAGTTCAGCTCGTTGAGCCGCCGATACGCGGTCGCCTTCCAAGCGGTCGATTTCGTGCCGCAAGTGGTCGATGCGTCGGCTGAACTTGGCCAAGTCGTTGACGCGAGGCTCGAGGCGCTGAGTTCTTAGACCCAGTTCTTCGACCAAGCGAACGGCCTTGCGGCGGCGGCGAGCCAGTGAGGCCCACGCTTCTTGGCGTCGTTCTAGTGGTTGCGAGCGGCTGAGGGCAACGCGGTAATCGCGAGCGTTACGCTTCAGCAGTACATCCAGGGTTCGCAAGTTGTGAGGCAAGCGACCGAGGATTTGATCTTTTTCAAGCTTATCGGTGACGGAGACTTGAACCGTGCGATCGAAGGGAAGTTCGCCTGTGTGGACCCGCTTGAGGATCTTGTAGGCGTACTGCATGACATAGTCACACTCAAGCAATTTGGTTCTGAAACGACGGCGCGTGACTTCAATAGCCTTAGCCAAGCGGATTTCTTCGTCGCGTGTCAGCAACGGAATCTCGCCCATTTGAGTCAAATACATGCGCACGGGGTCGTCAGACCAAGTTTCCGCTTCTTCTTCAGCAGCGGCCAGCAGCTCTTCATCGCTATCAAGCTGAACCTCACCTTCAGCAGCCAGACCATCATCATCGGGAATGTGGTCGACTACAGCATCCTCATCGTCCAGCGGAAGCTTCTGGAAGGTCTCCAGTGCATCTTCGCCAGCGCGTGGGGCTTCATCATCGAATTCGTCCAGCAATACGTCGAACAAGGCGTTACTCCTGAGTTGCCAAAATGACCTAGTTGCTTCTACTGAGAATGTCTATTCCAGGCGGTAATGGTCGTTGGTTAGTAGACTGATCACACTGGCATCGCAGCACAAGTGTTACAGTCGCTACTACTTCATATTAATTCAAATGTCTAACCGGCGGTGAACAAAACACTACCAACTCTACCACTAAGGAACGACTCTTTCGCAGCGAAACAACAAATTGTAAAAATTTGTGATTAGGCAAAATTGACCGTCAATGCCGCAGAAAGGGCGCAGCGCCACAATGCAGGTTTGGCGCAGACTCTAACATGGCTAGGCAAACGACCGGTCTCCTCAATCAAGTTTTGCTGAACGGGTGGAGGGCATGCGATTTGGCTTCGCCCAACAATCACCTAACTTCATTCAACCCAACTCGATCTACGCCCCTAATTCGCAACCAACGCCGGACATCAACCCGACATCTCCTCCAGCGGTGCTACTGCACAGCCTTTGAGTGTTGGCTCAAATCAAGATAACGCGGAACAACTGAACGAATCAGTCGTCGCGGAACGCTCTGAAGTAGGATTGCAAGCGAACAGTTCGTGAGCCTGCAACGTATTCTCTACAGCCGATTAGGTTGGCTCGCCAAAAGTGAGAAATCACCCCCGTGTCGTCAATTTAGACCGGTCTTGTTTTGCCTAGGCGAACCCAATTCCCCGTGTTCCGTCAACAGGTTCAGGCGAGCTGTTCGTGCCCTACCCTCCCGTTGACCGTGTTACCATCCCGCTTGTTTCCTACGTGCGGAGGGTCGAAATGTATCGCTTATTGAAGGCTGTCCATTTCGAGGTCGACTAATTTTAACTACCCTACTAGGCTGGTCTAGTGTCTTCGCCACAATACTTTCGTCATCTCACCGGGAAAAATAGGAAATCATGGAACGTCTGTTAACTTGTACCTGTGGCGAAAAGATTGTCGTTTCCCGAGCACAAGCGGGACAACAGGTCGCGTGTGGATCTTGTGGTGCCATCAATCAAGTCCCCACGCTGCGGGGGTTATCTGAGCTTCCTGAAGCCCCCTATGCAGTTTCGTCAAACGATAGTGCGAAGGCGGACACTTGGAGTTGGCGTGGTCCAGTGATGGCAGCTTGCTTGGCCGGTATGCTGGGTTTGGGGATCTATTCGGCTCGAGAATTCTACTACTATCGAATTACCAGGACCGATATGACTGCGGATATCCACATCAAGGCTGAGTCAGAAGGCGTCGATGGAATGAGCACCGATGCGATGCTAACGCTCTGGGACGATTACTCGAAGCTCTCGCTCGGACCCAAGCGTCCGCCAGACTACAAGATGTACAACGATTTCTCGAGCAGTTCGTTTCGAACTGGCTCGATCACTGCCGGTATTGCAGGTCTGCTGGCGGTTATTGCCGCAAGCATGGTGCTGTCGGCAAGAAAAGCCAAAGGCGGAGTTTAGAGAGCGTCCGGCTTAGAAGACCAGCCGGAACCGCGTTAGCGTCCGGTTTTATTAACTGCCCAAGCGGAATGGCCCTGAAGCGATGGGAACCGGAGCCTAACGAGAGCGTCCCGCTTAGGAATACTAGCCGCCAGCCGTTAGGCTCCGGTTC
>CAYWNG010000735.1:0-3322 GCA_964458685.1 uncultured Pirellulaceae bacterium | reverse complement strand
AACGGGCGGGACGCCCGTGCACCCGCTACTTTCGCGGAGCGAAAGGCGACTATCTTCGCTACTTTTCAGGAACGGTTACTGAGCCGTTGCCGGCGATGTTGCGAAGCTCCTCGCTTTGGTTGGCTCGAAGCAGGAAGTGTACGGTGATGCCCAGGGGTTTGTCGCTGCTCAAGACCTTCGAATCCTTATAAGCCTTTTCAATAGCTGCATGCACTTGTGGCAATTCGAGATCTTTGACGATCAGAGGCTCAATAAACGGCAATTCAATCTTTCCTTCAGCCGAGACTGGCACGGGGAATCCGCTAACCGGAGTCGACTTGCCGGCTTGAATCACCGGTGGCTCGCCGCTACGAGGCAATACACTCGGTATATGTATCGATAGTGTGTCTTTCGGATTGACGAACCGTCTCTGACGTTCCCTGTCTGCCTTGAAAAGCTCGTAGGGACGTTGGTTGAGCTGGTTAAAGTCTTTCCCAAGCATGACCCCGGTTTGTGTGTACCAAGTATGCATGACTACTTCGAAATTGTCTGGGTCTTCGATATTGGAAAGATTTAAATCTCGCCAACCTAAATCACTGCTACCCATAATGTTCTGAGCCTCAATCGTTCGATGGAGCGACTCTAGTTCCTCTCGTAAGATCTGCATCTCGGCTGCGTTAGCTTGAACGTTCATTGCCGAAAGTACGTTCAGATAGAGTACGATGAGGTTACCGTAACTTTGGCGGGGACTGAGGCTAGCAGAATTGCGGTCTTGGAAGCCCGCTCGGCGTGGTTGTGGTGGTGCATTTGAACTTGCCTTACTGATCTTCTGAAGACCCACTCCATTGAAACTGGGTTCTAGCGACGCACTTGTGTGAGTGACAAGGACTAGTCCCGCAAAATCTCTAGGACGCTTGACAGTTTTCTGAAGCTCTACTGAAGCCCGTTCGATGAGTGCTTTTCGCTGATCCGCGGTCATTGGATCGCGATTGCTAATAGCCGTTTCGATGAGTGCCAAGTTCTGACATTGCAGCTCTGGTGAATTGACACTAAGCGGTATGGCCTCGATTGCGTGTCGCAAAATAGCCTGACGCATCGGTAGGCCATAGTGAGGCTCGTCCTTAACACTGTTCGGTTGACGTAGCCAAAAGTTGGTATCATCCAAACTGCCTTGCTGTTCTAAGAAATCGATGATTCGCTGCTGAACTTCCGCGGTGATATTGCTGCTCTCAGTCAACAAGCTTGTTAGCGTTCCAGTCATTAGCTTGTCCATAGTTACCGTAGATGAATCGCCTCTGGTAGCTTTGTCCTTCGGTTTGTCATAGATTTCGCTAGCCACTTCCAGCAACGGGTTGAGTTGCGAGGGATCCTTAAAATCCAATTCCTCGAGCTTTGTCAAATTGATGCTCAATAGAGCTCGTCGATTGATTTCGTCAGCATTCTTGAGAGCCTTGCCGAAACTCTCTAAGAACTTGCTACCACCGGCACGAGACCATATTATTCCAAAATTCAGCAATGAATCACCTGAAATCTGGCAAGAGAATTTCTCAAGGTGCTTGCCAATCACCTCTACAGCACGTGGGGGAAAATCAGCCGATGCAATTCCCGAGAGAGTATTCATGGAGCCATTGGCGAAGGTTAATGACTTCGAGTTCTCGATAGTCGTTAGTGCACTCTCGATTTGAAATTTGACATCTGCTGCGAGTGTCTTTTCAAAGCGATCAAACAGTTCGTTTTCCTTTTTGCCGATAAGAAATCCCGATTGAAGGTAGATGATGCGGTTGGGTAAGTAGTCGTCAGGGATTCCTCGTAACCTTTGGAGCACACACCATGAGTTCTTTGTTGGTGATCGCATCTCCTCGACCATAATGCCCGATTTGAGAGGAAGCGACGAAAAGCTAGCATGCAATTGCGTTAGTTCGCGCGTAAGAACAGGTTCGAACTTTCCTACTGAGACTAGATTCAGGGTGGAAATAAGCTTATTTGGCTTGAACTCTAAACCACCATTCTGAAATTCACCCAATGCAGTTATGGGTACGCTAAACTCTAGTAGTTGTCGAGGCACTTCCACTTCGACGGTTGCGAACTCGGGCGATTGCGCACTCTGAACAAGTGTTCGAGACAATCCCTTTGCCAACTCGGTCCGCTGCGGGTCGCTCAACGTGAAACCAGCGACAAACAGACTTCGCAATACAATAATTGCTTGAACATAAGTTCGATTGGAAGTGGTTTCTTCGGTAACTGCCTTAATGGCGCGACGAATGATCTCATCTCTCATCGATGGGTTGGCAGTGACGACTTTATTGAGATGAGTGTACTCTATCGGAAATGCCAGCCAAAACTCGTCGTCTGTTAGCTCTTTGGTTCTTACGAACGATGCGGTAACTTGCTTCTGTAGATCGCTGGCCGAGTCACCCACGGAAAGATCGGCCAGAACTTTTAAGTAATCTACTGCTACTGATCGAACACCAGCTTCGCCAGTGAGCATCTGAGCGATCGTGTCTACGAACTCCGAATTGGGTCGTGCTGTTTTGGCGAGTTCAGCAGGGTTGGTGGCCATCAATATCAACTGCCTCAATCCGTAGCTGGATTGTCGCTTAAGGACACCATTAAGCACTGTGGAGTAGTCCTTTCCTGTGCAAGTTGCGAGAGCATTGCAAGCGATCATGGCATCACTGAAGTCTCCATTCCTCACCAGAAAGTCAGCGAGCGGTTGTTCCATCACCTCGCGTAATGAGGGCTCGGATAGTTCCTCCAATGCGTTGAGCGTTCGGTTGACTTCAGTGTGGTTGCGTTCAAATTTAAGTCTGCGAATCCAGGTCTCGAGCGTCTGGCCGTCGTATAGTGTTTCGGTCAATCGATGGTCTTCGACATTTGATCCCTGAGTGTTTTCCTCGTTAGCCTTTGTTTCGTTGGATTCGCTTTTAGGTGTAATCGAAGCAACAACAGTCTGGCCATTTCGAATGATGAAAGTTCCATTGCGCACGCTAAAGGAATCACTGGCTGAATCGAGCGTGATCCTATACTTGCCGCTGCGAAGCCGCGTTGACTGAGTGCCCGGCTGAATTTCAAGTTCTTCAACTGCCGATGGTTGATCTTCTTCCAACTTGACGATCTTTACTTGCACATCGACATTGGAATCGATGACGAGCTGACCTTTGCTTGTCTCCACAACAAACAGTACACCAGCAATCGCTACGGCCACACAACCCGCCAGCGCTGTCCAAGTGATGATTCGATTCATGTAGCCAGATGAGTTTCCCAAATCGGACTTGCTCACATGGGCATGAGCTGTTTTATTCGAGGCCTGTTGCGAGCTCAAATTGTTGACATCGCGAGCCAA